>JACQRR010000058.1 GCA_016206365.1 Candidatus Roizmanbacteria bacterium
CCAAATTCTCTCAAAAAATCTTGTGATCGCATAAAAAAATAAGATATTGTACGAGTTTCGCAGTTCTAATGAAATCACTTCAATGTCATTCCCGCGAAAGCCACGTCTGACGTGGCGAAAGCGGGAATCTATATCAATAATTGTTTGTATAGATTCCGTATCAAGTACGGAATGACAAAGTGCGAAACTCGTGGAAAGTAATATGTTACCTATAGTTCTTGTTGCAAAAAATAAAGATCAAATAAAGAATTTTCTCGCAGATTTTATAAAGGCGCAAGGAATTTCGAAACATTCTGTCTTTGAAACCTTCCCGTTAAAAAAAGAAGTCCTGATTTCACAGATCAGAGAAATAAGAAAAGAAATAATGCTAGCTTCAACATCGGTTCGTCTGTTTATTCTCTATCATTTTGATAAAGCCACTATGGAAGCCCAAAATGCGCTTCTTAAATCTTTAGAGGAAACTGGAATAAAAAACCAGTTCATCCTGGTTGCTACAAATGAGCATTTAATTTTGCCAACAATTCTTTCCAGATCAAAAATAGTCAGGCCTAGCAAAAATAGCCTCAACGATGCTAAAATTCCTGACTCAAATGTCGATCTCTTAAAAAATATTGAGAACTCAACGAATTACAACTTTCTTTCGAACAAAAAATTATCAGGTATGACAAAAGAGGAGGTTGTAAAGTTTTTTGAAGAGTTGGTCATGAATTACCGAAGTAAATTAGCGAGCGATCCTCTATCTGCAAAAATAATAATAAAGGCTTTGCAGCTTAAGGCGCTTTTAGAAAACAACAACCTCAACCCTCAGCTAACCTTAGACTATCTCTTGATTTTTATAAACAAAGCCTTTAAGATGAAAAGATGAGAAGGGGTTTTACCCTGATTGAGCTTTTGATTGTTATGGGAATAATTGGGTTGCTGACAACTCTAGGATTCACCAACTATGTCACTTCTGTTAAAAGAGCCAGAGACGCGGAGAGAAAGAGCGATCTAAAGCAAATACAAAAAGCCTTGGAGTTATATAAATTAGACGAAAGCCCGGTCAAATACCCTGATACGGCTTCATTTCCTTCAGCTAATACTTGTTGGACTTCTGGAGGATCAGGAGCGACATGTCCAGCTGGAAATGTTTACATGAGAAATGTCCCAGGTGATGGCTCTGTTTCATACAGTTATGCGAGAGACCCAGCCGATAACTTGAAATACACATTGATCGCCTGTCTGGAAAATCCAGACGACCCGGAGGGGACGGCATGCGCTAGCTGTACCAGTCCAAAATTGTGTTATACGGTTACAGAACCATGATTACTATTTTGCTTTAGCTTATTTATAGCGCTCGCAAAACGAAATGACAGATTTTATTAAATGTCAGGCTGAATTTATTTCAGCATCTTATCAATCAGATCCTGAAACAAGTTCAGGATGACAAATACGACATTTTGTTTTGCGCTAACTATAGCATGAATAAGAATAAATTTAGCCAAGCGTTTACACTTTTAGAGATGCTTATCGTAGTAAGCATTATTGTCATTTTAGTTGGTATGGGTACTGTCTCTTACTCGACAGCTCAAAAAAAAGCCAGAGACGCAAAAAGAAAGACTGATTTTAAATCTCTCCAAAACTGCATGGAGCAATATTATGCCGAGAATAACGGGTCATACGAAGTGGTAACAGTCGCCGGCGGTGTGATTGTAGCTCAGTGCGGTTCAAGCAATTCGCTTACAATCTCTGATCCGCTAAATGACGGAGTAACATATGTTTATACAATTGCATCAAGCACTGCAACAGACTATGAAATTAGCGCTACTTTAGAAGATAGTTCAACTTATACAGTAAAAAATTTACAATGAAAAGTTCATTCAGCTTAATTGAAGTTTTAGTCGTTGCTACAATTATTGGAGTTTTGTTGACAGGCGCTTCAGTTTCTTATACTTCCTTAACAAAATCGTCGCGCGACGCAAAAAGAAAGTCTGAGTTAGAACAAGTCAGAGCTGCTTTGGAGATGTATCGTAGCAATGATACCTCTAGTCTTTATCCGGTCGGAGTTTGGGCAGATCTATCTACTGCGTTAACTGGCTACATTGGAACCCTTCCAACTGATCCTAAAGATCCAACTTACACATATGGTTATGATTCAACTGATGGAACTTCTTATACTTTAGGCGCTCACCTTGAGTCTACAACAACCACATGTACTTCTCTTGCAAGTTGCGCTGGAGGGTGTAATTATTGTCTAGGACCCTATGGGCAAAAGCAATGAAAACGCAAACTCGTTCTTTTACACTTATCGAGATACTTATCGTTATAAGTATTGTTGCTCTTCTCACTGGACTTTCGCTGGCTAGTTATAATAATTTTACCCAGCAAAAAAATCTTGAAAGAGAAGCGCATAAGCTTTCCGACGTATTGAGTTTAGCTAAAATAAAAGCTCAAACAGGCGACGTTGCGATAAATATTACTTGTTCTCCACCTGATTTTGAATTTGGCGGCTATATGGTTACTGTTAATGCAATGGAGTATAATTTTAGCCAATGCTGTAGAGAAGTTGTCTCAAAAACCATAGCTAGTTGCGGTCCTCAAATTCAAAATTACGACCTACCTGCTAATATTGCTGCCAGTTTTCTTTCTGGCTCGTCTCCCGTTTATTTTTATCCTTTGGCCAGCGGAGCAAGTGAGTCAACGATTCGACTAAAAAATACCACAGTGAATAAATGTGTTAACCTATCGGTTACATCTATAGGAGTAATATCAATTGGAGACGTTTCAGCATGCTGATAAAAAAACACACGAATTTCGCAGTTGTCATTCTGACCCCGCCTTTGGCGGGGGAAGAATCTCTCGCGAAAGCGAGTTCTGAAAGGACGTCTGACGTCCTGAAACAAGTTCAGAGATCCTTCGTCGTTTCACTCCTCAGGATGACAGGAAGTGCAAAACTCGTAAAACATTCATTTTCTCTGATTGAAGTATTGGTATTCAGCTCTATTTTGGGCATTTTTTTTATCATGGCTACATCTGTTGCTACCGTCTCACTTCGTAACATGAAATATAACGAGCATAAAATTATGGCTTCTCATTACTCTAGGCAGCTTGAGGATTGGCTACGGGTGCAAAAAGAGATCGATTGGGGAGGACAACTGTGCGACGGTTGTGTTTCACCCTCTAATTTTACTCAACTAGTCACCCAGCAGGGTAACGCTGCTGATAATTATTTGACGAAATTTTGTTTTGACCAATCTCCGATCCTCTCGAGCTGGCCTCTAGCCAACTCTCTCGGCTGCAATGGAGTCTATTCATTGGGGTCGATATTTTCTCGAGAAGTAGAGTTCACCAGTTCGCAGGTTGGAGGCTTTGTTAACCAAGTAAACGCAACTATAACCGCTTCCTGGCTAGAACTGGGACAACTAAAAAATGTGACGTCAAAAACAGTTTTTTCGGCTTTAGAACAATGACACATCAAATAAACATCAAGCATCAAACATCAAACATCAAGCATTTTGCGGCTTTCACCTTGATCGAAACTCTCGTCGTTATTTTTGTTTTGGGTCTTGTATTTCCTCTGGTATTTTCAATTATTTTTGTCATTTTACAACAACAGCTAAAAATTTTTCGCTTAACAGAGGTTAAAAGACAAGGAGACTATATAGTGAGTTTTTTGCAGGATGTAATAAAAGATAATGGCTATAAAATTTATAACAACGCAGGGTCAGAAATTTGTGAAGCAGGCGACACTTTTCCTTTTCCCCACAGCGGTACACCCTCCTCATTTAGTGATGAATATAGTAGTTCCTTTTCCTTGAGTTATGACGGTTCCAATCTTTCTATAATTTATACTAATCCAGTTGCTCCTGCGCCTACATTTGCTTTTCCTCCAGGTTCATTAAATAGTTCAAAAGTGATCGTTGACTCATTTTTAGCATCTTGCAATCGAGTCTCACAATTTTCCGCTCCGCTTGTTTCAATAAGCTTTAAGACATGCTATGGTTCTTGCACCTCAACCAGGCCGGAAGAAATCGCCGTGCTCGACTATCAAACTAACATCAAACTGAGAAGCTTTCCTACACAGTAGCATTTGTTTTTGAAATTATTTTTTAGAAGTTGTAACCGTTCAGGATTTGACAAAACTTTGTCATCGCGAGGCTACGAAGTAGCCGCAGCGATCTCACGAGATTGCTTCGCTACGCTCGCAATGACATTTTCTTTGGTAACTCCTGAACGGTTACTAGAAGTTAACTTGACTTATATGCATTTTTTTTTCATACTTCAAATATGGTAGACGACCTAATATGTCTTAATCTGGAAGAAAACATTTTGCGGGTTGCCAAAGCAAGTAATGCAGAAGGTAAAATTAATATCGACATTCTCGCTTACCAGTCTGACCTGCCGGCTTTTTTTGAATCAGATACGCAAAAAGTTTTTAACGATGAGGCTCTACTGCTTAAGAAGCTCATTGACAATCTAAAACTTCGTAAAAAACCAGTTGATATCGTCATTCCTGACGGGTTTACCTACTCGCAAATTCTTTATATGCCGCGCCTCAAAGAAAAGGAACTTTTATCGGCGATTAAATATCAAGCAGATCAGTTTATTCCTATGTCAATCGAGGACACGTCTTTGGATTTGGAAATTCTTTATGAAGATAAACTCGCCAATAATTTACTCGTTCTTATTGTTGCTGCACCACAAAATTTAATTGAGAGGATTCAGAGGCTTGCCGAACAGGTCGGACTTTTCCCTGAATCGATAGAAAATGAGTTGAGTGCAACCGGAAGATTTTTGGCAAATTTTTACAACCCGCCTTCTCCGGAGGGAGGATCTATTTTCATCAATTTAGGCTATTCCTCGACTAATTTTTATTTTTTTGACCACAAATTAAAGTTATTTATGGATAGTCACAGTTTTCAAGCCGGGCTGTCAGTTTTTTTGCGTGAAGCTCAAGCCGATATAAACGTAGATCTGGCAAAAGCTAAAGATTTACTAAAGAGGATTGGATTTTCGCAAGATTCTTCTGTCGATTTAATTCAGATACTTCAACCAGCCGTAGATGTCTTATGCAGCGAATTACAAAAATTCATCAATTCGGTGCGAACTAAATTTCAGACCTCTTCTATTAGTCGTATCTACCTATTTAATTTAGCTAATGAAATAAATCTTATTGACAAAACAATTGAGAAATCTATCTCAATTCCTTCGGCAATCTTTGACCCACTCCCGATTACAAAAAAAACAAGTAGCATCGAGCCATTTATTAGAGATTTGCCGTCATTTATCCCTGCAATTGGAGGATGTTTAGAATGAGAAAAAGAATCAATTTGCTAAAAGCCCAAAAAAGATTTATCTTCGGCGAACAAGTATTCAGCAAGCTCAAAACTGCTATTATGCTAATTTTTGTCTTTTTTTTGTTTATTTACGCGGCCTTTTATTATCTGCTATCGCAGCAAAAGCGGGAAATAGATGAACTAGCAACGCAAAAAAAAGAACTTATAGAGTTTTTCATTCAAAATAAAGAAAAAGAAGCTAAATTTGTTTATTTCAGAAACAAGCAAAAGCAACTATCTGACATTTTGAAAGAAGACGTAAATTTTTTTCCTTACTACAATTTGCTTAAGGAAAGCCTCAACGCAGTTAATGCTAACGTACGGCTTGACTCTGTTTTAATTGACAAATCAAAGTCGGTTAAATTCAGCCTCGGCTTTGAGGACTATTCAAGCCTTCTCAACTTTTTAAGTTTTGCCGAATCTGATGATTTTCTAAAAAATTTTAATCAGTTAGCTTTGGTTAACTTTAGTAAAAACGAAATTCAGGTAGCAAACAATGATTATAAGTTAAATTTTTCCGGCAAGTTTAGCAATTTAAATGAAAATTAAATTTGAACACCGACTTAAAAGATTGATTAGGGAAAATTTGCTTTACATTTTGGTTTTTTTCAGCTTAAATGTCATTTCGTTGTTTTTGTCAGTTGATTTTGTTCGACAATATCAAGAAAATAGAAAAAAAATAGATTCGATTAGGAATGAAATTGATAAATATAATAAAGAAAAAGAGGTTTTAGACTTTAAAGATCAAGTCATACAGGGTGAGGCCGATCTTGACAATATGAATAGAGTTTTAACCCAATTGATACCCGCAAAAGAAGACTACTTCTCAATTATAGCATCTTTAGAAAATCTTTCCTTACAAACAAATTTTATTATAACTTCATACAATATAGCTGTCGACAGTTCAACGCCGGAAAAATTGTCGATTCTGATCGAGGGACAGGGTGACCCAAATGACTTCTTAGAATTTTTGAAGACCTATAATATTGGTGGAGGAAGGCTCATTACTGCAGATAAAATTCAGTTTAGTCAAGAAACTTTTACAGGCGCTAGACTTAATATTAATGTCTACTCAGGGGCGGCCAGTACGCCTCAGCCTCTTGAAGCGCCGTCGCAGGTACAGGTAAGCATGCAACTCATAGAAACTCTAATGGAAAAAGTTCAAGTTGAGTTGAAAAGCGATGAGTCAAAGCTGAATGAGTATCCCACAAAATCAAACCCTTTTTGAATTGCTGGCGGATTTTCGCCGTTGTAGCTTTAATTTTCTTATTCCTTCCGATATGGTTGCTCCTCTCTGAAGCCAAAATTCAAGCTTTTCTTTATCGACCTCTAAAATGGGAGGATTAACTAAAGGATTATAAAAACCAATTTTTTCCAGGTAAGCGCCGCTTCTTTTCTTCTTTTTATCAATTACGACTATTCGATAGCTAGGATTCCCTTTTTTTCCTATACGCATTAATCTTATTGTTACTGCCATAATATAATTTGCAATTTTTAATGTCTAGTCCTTCGATTTCACTCAGGACACGAATTTCGCAGTTGTCATTTTTAATTATATCATTTTCTCCAAGGTTTTTTTTGCCGCTTGTTCCTCGGCTTCCTTTTTTGACTTGCCTATTCCAACTCCATGTTTTTTTCCTTTTATCAATATTTCGATTTTAAAAATCCTGTTATGTTCTGGCCCAACCTCTTCGAGTACTTTATAGGTTGGTGTAACTTTAAATTTTGCCTGAGTGTATTCCTGTAGTGAGCTTTTAGGCGATAAATACAATTTATTTTTTATTATTTTGTCCAGTTTATCTGAGAATAGATATTTTAAAACAAAGCCATAAGCCGTTTCAAAACTATTGTCAATGAATATAGCACCTATAAACGCTTCAAAACAATCGGCTATAATATTTTTATTCTTCCGACCATTTTCGTGGTCTTGACCTCTAGATAAGAAGAGATAGTCGCCTAAATTTAGCGATTTTGCCGCTTCAGCTAGACTTTCAGTCCTGACTATTGCCGCTTTGATCTCAGTATAGTCGCCTTCCCTAAGATGGGGATAGTTTTTATAGAGATAGACTGATGTAACAAGCGAAAGAACGCTATCACCCAAAAATTCAAGTTTTTCGTTTGAGGGAAGATAATAATTTCTGTGCTCATTCAGATAGGACCGATGCACAAAAACATTCTCCATGATATGCTTATTCCTGAAGTTCAAATTTAGTTTTTTTTCTAGTTCGCCTAAATTTTTCATGGGTGTGATTCTAATATTTTACCCAATACGGCATTGATAAAAGCGTAAGCCTTCTCTCCTGACATTTCTTTAGCCAACTCCACTGCTTCGTCGATTGCCACTTTTTTAGGTGTTTTTTTTTCATAGATCAACTCATAAATACTCAATCTCAAAATAGAAAGGTCGGTCTTGGCTATATTTTGAATTGGATATCTAGGAGCATATGTTTTGATATAGCGATCAATCGTTTTTAACTTAGCGATAATTTTTCCGGTTTTGACTTCTTCAGGATAAGGCAAATTATGATTAAGTTCGTTAAAACTTTGAGCGTAAAGATTCTGGACGATTTTTATTCTTTGAAGATGGCGTGGATCCATATTTTTTTACCAAAAAAGTATAAAGTATGAAGTATTAAGTATTTAGTATTAAATTACAAATCATTTTTATACCAGATACTAGATACTCACTTACCACAGTATTTGCATACTCTGTGGGGCAATTTTAATTTGCCGCAATTTTGACATTTTACCAGCTTGGGAAATTTAATACTTCTAGTACTCAGTCGTTTACCTTTTCTTCTAGTTGAGTGTTTTCGTTTTGGGAGAGGTGCCATTTTTTAGTATAATAATTATAACGATTCACGAGTTTCGCAGTTGTCATTGTCGTGGAATTTATCCCAATGAAAATCGGGACTCCTCAGGATGACAGGAAGTGCGAAACTCGTAACG
>JACQRR010000051.1 GCA_016206365.1 Candidatus Roizmanbacteria bacterium
AAATTTCAAAAACAGGAGTTCATATAAAAAAATTATTCAGCCATTTTTACTTTATTTCATAATTTCTTCTCTGCCTCTTATCTATTTTCTTATGTTGCGGAAAAATATATTTCCCTGGACTACCTACAATCTCCTTAATAGATCGTGGGCTTTTCAATTAAATTTTAAAGAATATGTTCTTGGACTGGGGCCAACCTTTATTTTTTCACTTTTTGGGATAAAAGATAATTTAAGACCAAAAGATTATCTATCATTGCTGCTTTTTTCTTGGTTTGTAAGCCCTTTTATTGGTATTTTTTTGCTTTCAAATACATTTAATCTAGGTAATGTATTTTTTTTCCATGCCTCTCATTACGTACCTGTTGGCGTTATTGGAGCAATAGGGTTTGTCAATCTTGTTAATTTCATCGCTATAAAGCTGAAACTTAGATCACAAGTAATTTTATTGCCATTGTTGATAATTTTGCTTCTTTATTTTGCTGTCTCATGGTATGGAAGTATAAAAAAAGAGATATCTCGTTGGACGCCGAATATCTTTAATATTTTTTTAGCGCGGGATTTTTTCTCGGCTTTCGACTATCTAAACACCAATAGTCAGCCAGAATCTGTAGTTTTAGCAGGAGAATTCCTCGGGACTATCATCCCCGCCTTCACCCACAATCGTACTGTTGCTGGGCATCCGGTTAATACTTATGATTTTACCCAAAAAAGGCTGGAGGTAGCAAACTTCTTTACCCAGAATAATTCTGCTAACGCCAAGGAAATTATTAAAAAATATAACGTTGCTTACACTTTCTTCACGTACGATACTGGAGTTCCGCAGGCGGCTTTTATTAACGATCTTGGCTTAGAGATGATCTATAAAAATCCAATAGTTACATTATTCAAAACAAAATATGATTAGATCCAAAAATCAGTTGACAAGAAATGAAAGATTCGTTATATTTTTAGAATTATCATTTTTGGAATTCTAATATGAATGAAGAAAAATCTTCCCAAGATACTGTAAGCAAAAACTCTTTAACTTTTTTGAGCATCGGTATTCTTGTTGTTTTCTTAGCGTTGGTCGGGGGTGTTTACTGGTGGGTGAGTAAGAAGAGTAAGGGACAAGTCGTCTTTCCTGCGGGAATAAACTATACAGGAAATGAGACTCCTGCCCCGACGCAGCAGCCGCAAAGGCCACAATATGATTACTCCAAGATGGTTTCAGCTGCCAATTGGACGGATTTTGTTAGCCCCCAAGGTCAATATACTTTTCAGTATCCGCCGGAAATGATTCCGCTTATTTTTCCAGGCGACGCTAACGATTCGGTTACCTTTGATGTTTCTGATATTCCATCACAGTTTAATCTGATGGTATTGTTTGAGACTATTTCAAATTACGACGCAAAACTTAGAGGTAGGCAAGAAGAGTTTGTAAGAAATTATTGGAAGTTTTTTGGCGGTCTTAAAGACATGAAAGATATTGAGACTTTCACAACCGAAAAAGGATTAAACGGTTGGAAAGTGCGTTATGTTACGCAGGGCGATGTTGTTGGTTCAGATAATTATTTCTTTGTCATTACAGGCCAAAACGATAAGATCTTACATGTAAATAATATCTTTCCGGCCGATGGTCAGACTGTATTTAATAGGCTTTTGAATAGCCTGGAGTTTAAGAAATAAAAAGATTGGACGATAGATAATAGAAGATTGAAAGTAGAGTTTGAAGATAGAGGTTGGAATGTAGAAAATCAATCTTCTAGCACTACTCTCAAAATCTACCTTCTACCTTCAATCATCTATCGTCTTTTTTGGTAGACTTTACTATCTATATGTTTTATCTCTTCCTTTTATTTGGTTTACTGATCCGTTTAGCTTTAGTACCTTTACCCGGCTTCAAGGCCGACGTTGCTTTTTGGAAAGGTTGGGGTCTAGCCGTAGCGGATAAGGGAATAGTCTGGTTAATCAATAATACCAACTATAATTATCCTCCAGGTTTTGCTTATGTGCTTTGGCTTATCAACAAGGTCTATGCTTTGTTCAAAAATCCTTACAACATTAACGAATATTGGGCGGATAATAATCTCTTTTACCTTTTTCTATTAAAACTTATTACAATTGCGGCGGATTTGTTGATTGTTTGGTTGATTATTAAGTTTTCTGAGTTCATCCTGAACCCGTTTCAGGATCCGAAAGAGATGCCGAAACAAGTTCGGCATGACAAATTGGGGAAGGTTTTCGCTCTATTCTATTTTCTCAACCCAGCCGTAATCTACGACGGCGTTGTCTGGGGGCAAGTTGATCAGTTTGGTCTGGCTCTCTTTTTATTAAGCGTTTATTTTATTCTAAATAATAGACCTAATTGGGCAACGGTTATTTTTACAGTTTCTTGTCTGATGAAGTTTCAAAACATTATTTTTATTCCACTTTTCTATCTTTATATTTTCCGCAGATTTGGTATTAAGGTGATAGGTAAATCTCTCGCTGTAACATTACTAACTTTCCTAATTGTTATATTCCCGTTTTTTCTTGCTAAACAGATGGAGAGGGTAATTTGGCTTTTGACAGTAAATTCCGACTGGTTTCCCTGGTATTCACTAAATGCTTTTAATGGTTGGTGGATAGCTTCAGGCTTAAATGGCATGGGTTTGATCGATAAACATCTTGTGTTTGGTATTACATCTGCAAAACAGTTCGGCTTGCTTTTATTTACTTTTGCCTATTTTATAAGTACTGTCAGCGTTTTATTTGCAAAAAAGGAAGAACTTTTTAAGAATTTTATTCTGGCATGCAGTTTAGCAACTTTTTCTTTTTTTCATCTTTTGACACAAAGCCACGAGAGATATCTTTTTCCTGTTATGGGTTTAATTCTGCTTTTGGGCTTTTATTACTTAAGGAAAGATTATGAGACTAGGCAGAAGATGGAAGATGGAAGATGGAAGATGGAATTTATTTATTTTTCTATTTTCTACCTTCTAACTTCTATCTTCTTTTTTCTAAATATGTATTTGTCTATGGGATGGAACTATCCTGATCAAGTTATTCCAGCTTTAACAAAAGATCAGACTTTAGGTTTGTCCTTTTATATTTCGGTTATTCAAATAATTTTGTTTGCTATATTCTTTTATTGGTACTTGAAGGTTGTGGGTCGACCAGCTAACAGATTGAGAGTTGTGGGAGCAGTGGGAGGATTTGCTATATTGATTATAATAGTTTTATTGGGAAAGAACATGTCTTACTTTTTAGGTAAGCCAGTTTCTTTAACTTTGATGAAACCTGTAGGTTATCATCAAGATTATCTCGAGCCGGCTTACAACAAGACGGTAGAGTCGGGAAGAGGCGTAAAGTTCTGGAACAGATTATCGGTCAATTACTTTTTTTATGATAAAGGGATTGGCTCGCATGCCGATTCGGAGATTACTTATGATCTGGCTAAAAAATTTTCAGCGTTTTCGAGTGACTTTGGACTTGATACAGAAGCAGATCAATCTGCCAAAGTATATTTTTCGATACTGGCAGACGGAAAAGAACTATTTAAATCTGAAGTGAAAGGAAGGTTTGATCTTCCCGGTAGCACAAAGGTTAACGTTAAAGGAGTGAAATATCTGACGCTTAAAATAAGCAAGGCAGGCGAGAGCAATTTTGGCGCCCACGCCGACTGGCTAGATCCTGTTGTAATAAGATAATTTATTGTTGAAAATATGTAGATTTAGTTATATACTAAGTTAGTTATAAAGTTATAGATTAAATTATGTTTAATACACAAAATATAAAAAGTTTGACTGATTTAAGGCTGGATCCGGCAAAAGTGACCAAGCTAGCCGAGCAATCTAACAATCCTGTCTATATTTTTAACAGAGGCAAACCAATAAGCGTGCTTCTCAATGTAAAAGTTTACGAAGAATTAATCGAAAAACTTGAGGACGCCTTGGACGCTGCCGAAATGAAAGAATTTGAAAAAAATCCAAAGAACAAAAAGGGATGGATCAGTCAAGAGAGGCTGGTTAAAAAATTAAATCTTAGGTAATGGTATACAAGATTATATATTCCCTTTCTGCCGAAAAATATCTGAGTCGACTGACGATTTCAAAAGCCTCTGCAATTTTAAAAAGAATAACTTATGTAGCAACGGATCCTTTTAGACAAGACAATAATATTGTAAAACTTGCCGGAACACTCTCTAGTTACCGACTAAGAATTGGTGATATTAGACTGATATATCAAGTAGATACAAAAGTTAAAATTATATACGTAGTTAAGATTGCACCGCGTGGAGCTATTTACTCATAAGGAAAATTTTCCTTACCGAACGGTTAGAGAAAGAACTTCGGATAAAGAAATAAATCAAAATAAATCTTGTAAGATTTATTTTATGTTTCTTAACCAAGGATGCGTCCATGGTTTAAATTCATAACCCAGTCCTTGTAATTCTTTAAATGCAAGAGCCCTAACTAAAGCAATTGTAATAAGACTAGTTCCAATACCATATTCGGTTCTAATAATTTTGTCAGCTCGATCTCTCTTAAAAGTTCCAGCCAAAACATCTATGGTTCTTACAGTACTATTCAAGACATTAACACCTCCAACTGTACCTGTGATAGTATTAGTTAAATCTATTGCAGCAGCTCGTATTCCTTTTCCTGGATTATGCTTGGTTGTCATAACAGGCATATTTTACTTCTTCTTCTTGTCAAGGGGCAGAAAAGATGGTAACTATTCACAATTCTTGACACAAGAACGTCATTCTGAGCGATTAGCGAAGAATCTAGCGAAGCGCATTATACGAAGCTAATCACTTCTAGATCCTTCACTTCGTTCAGGATGACAATGAATCATTTTGATATAGATTTGTCAAAGATCGTGAAATTCTACAAAAGATGGTTAAATTTGAGATAACTAACCCCTAGTCATTCCGAACGCAGTGAGGAATCTAGCAATAGCGTAAAATTAAAGAATGAATAAACAATGGTTCGTTTATATAATGACCAATTACCGAAATACTGTTTTATATACTGGTATAACGAATAATTTAAAATTGAGAATTTTGCAACATAAAAAATCAATAAATGATTCTTTTAGCAGTAGATACCGATTATATAAACTAATATGGTTTGAAAAATTTGGATCTCCGGATGAGGCGATTAAAATAGAGAAGAAGATTAAGGTTTGGAGAAGAGAGAAGAAAATAAATCTTATTAAAAGTAAGAATCCTAAATTTAAAGATTTGTTTGCGCTTCGCTAGGTACAGTACTTGTACCTAGCTTAGCTAGATCCTTCACCCACCTTTGGTGGATTCAGGATGACTAGGGGAGGAGTAAAAAAATCCCCCGTTTGCTCGATGGCGATTCGTCTCTTATACTGATCTTATGAGTAAAGATAGCGTTTATCAATTTGAAAAGCCCGTCTTTTACAACGGGCGGTTGATAACAGTCTTTCGACTGCAAATTTAATATACCAAATGATTGGCAAAATGTCAACGCCTAAAAAAATAATTATTTGCGTTTTTTTAACATTACTTATTGGTTTCAATTTTTATCTCTACTGGGGGGAATTTAAAGTCTTGGTTGATCCGAATGATAATGTTTTCCAGTATGCCTTGGTTGATGAGGCGAGGAATATTTGGAAGCAGATATTGGCGGGAAAATTATCCCCTCTATATCTTCTGGATAGTTGGAACGAGAGATGGGCTGAGGGGTTTTCGCTATCTAATTACTACTCTCATCTTCCCCAGGCGGTAATTGGACTTTTTGGCGGCTTTAAATTTTTTGTTGTCCTAAGGACAATGATGCTAATTTTTTTGCCGATGATGTTTTTTTGGGCAGGTACAATTCTGCGCCTCCCTGTGGCCTATAATTTAATATTGGCTTTGTTTAGCCAGACGATATTTACAGATGGATTATATGGTATGGATGCATCAAGTTTCATCTGGCGGGGGTGGGGTCTTTCGGCACAGCTGATGGCGGTGTTTTTTTTACCGTTGGCATTTTCCTTTACTTTGGATTATTTTGAAAATAAACGAAATTTAGGCAAAGCAATTCTCTTTAACTTCTTGGTTGCTCAGTCACATTTTGGTATTTTTTCACTAATGTTATTAGGTTATCCTTTTTATTGGATAGTTAGTGTCATCCCGAATTTATTTCGGGATATCTTTAATGATTCTCTGGATTCCCGCTTTCGCGGGAATGACAAAGACAGCGGTGGGAATAACATAAACAAGATCCTGAAATCCATTCGACAAGCTCAGGATCCTGAGTATATCGAAGGACTAGTTCAGGATGACAATTCAATACAATTGTTTAAAAGAATTATTATTTTTGTTCCTTTGACCCTTTTTTCCCTTTCCTACTTTATTGTTCCTTTTTTCCTTCAGAGCCAGTATCGAAATTTCTCGGTCTGGGATCCGATCTGGAAGTTTGACAGCTGGGGCTGGAAGCAGGTTATAATTTGGTTTTTAAACGGAGATTTGTTTGATTTTGACAGGTTTCCCTGGATTACTTTGGCGGTTATCTTTGGAGTATTTTTAGGTTTAGGATATTTGTATGGGGATCCTTCTACTGCCCCGATTAAATCGGGGTCGCTCAGGATAAACTCAGATACAAAAAATAGAAGATTATTCTCGTATCTGAGTTTAGTTTTTTTAATGTATTTACTTCTATTTTTTGGCAGGACGACTTTTGGAAAATTAATTGATCTAGTTCCTGGTCTCTCTGAGTTCCATTTACATAGGGTTATTGTGATGGTCCAGTTTACTGGGTTACTGGTTGGGGCTTGGTTTTTTTATAAAGCATTATTTGTCATTCTGAGCGGAGCGAAGAATCTAGCGAAGCGTTTTACGTTATCACTAGATCCTTCAGTCGCTTCGCTTTTTCAGGATGACAAGAAGGAGATGCTGAAACGAGTTCAGCATGACAAAGGAACCAATGGGCCCGTAATATGGGTCTTAGTAATTATTGGCTTATTTCTATTTATTTATCTCGAACAGCCTTTAATTAAATATTCCAAAGACAATACCGCATGGATCGAGCGTTCAAATAAAGCCTATCTTAAAGATTTACCCGCTTACAAAAAAATCAAAGCCAAGCTTAAAATTCTGCCGAAGGCTAGAGTCTATGTGGGACGGCCGGGAAATTGGGGGAGGCAGTTTACTGTTGGCGAAGTGCCTTTATACATGGTTATGTCTCAAGACGGATTTCCAGTCATTGGTTTTCTGCCCGAAAGTTGGTCGCCAAACTCCGATCCAGAGCAGTTCTTTAAGGAAAACGATATTAATTTTTATAATCTTTATAACGTTGGGTATAGTATTTTGCCAGAAAATATCAAACCGCCAAATTTTGCCAAATTTATAATAAAAGCAGGAAGATACAATCTCTATCAAATTGAAACAACGGGATGGTTTGAGCTTGGTCAAAGCAGTATCGCCCTAAAGTTAAAAAAAACAAACCTTTTGAATGCGACTCGGCTTTGGTTTGGAAGTAAAATGCTAAAGGATAAAGATTATCCTAAGATTGACCTAAGTAAAGATCAGCCAGATGGTAAAAGATGGTATATAGAGATGGTCGATCGTAATAATTTTATCAATCTAAATGACGGAAAGGAAAGAAATATCTGGAATGCAAACCCTTTTTCTACCAACTTGAAACGATCGTATCAAGATGGTATGTTTTCAGCTTCAAGCGAAAGAATATTACCGAATGGATATGAAGTACAAGTTAAGATTAAGCAGCAGTGTGACAAATGTATCGTAGTCTTAAAACAAAGTTTTCATCCTAATTGGGTAGTAAAACTTAATGGAGAAAGGGTTAAGACTTTTCCAGTGTTTCCTTTTTATATCGGTATTCCTCTCGAAAAATCTGGTAATTATGATGTCTCCGCAATATATAAACCCGGAGGATTGAAAGTTTTTTTAATATTGATTGAGATTATAAGTTTGGGCTATATTGTTGTTATGTATACCAAAAATAGACAAATGAATCTTATTAGAAAAAATTAAGCGTCTGGATTGGCAAGTCTTAACAATTGGTCACGAATTGCTTCTTGTTTCCCTTTTCGTTCTAAGTCCTCTGGGGTAAGATTACCACCTTGATATTCGTGTAAGAAGCCGTCAGATAAGCCTTGTGCCAAAAGTGCTGTTATCTCACGCCGATCTAAAGCTAAACCAGCCTGCTCGATGGCCCTATCTATAGCTTCTGGGAGATCACGTAACAATTGTTCTACCCAAGCCGGAAATACTATTGGAATATCTCCTAGAGCGGCCACAGAATTAAAATAATCAATTGGTGAAAGCAATTGACGCTTTCTAAGTTTTGGGCTGATTCTCGTAGTTAAGTCGAGGTGAAGAAGTGCACCAAATAAATAAGCGCCTGGGGAAAAATTAAAACTGCGAGCGCCTTCTAATATTTCTTCCATATCGTATCCCTCAAAAAAACTACCTATTGTATGATCAGTTGTATAATTTTCAGTCATGAAAATATAGTATAAGAAAAAATCTACAATTATCTTGACATAACTTGACTAAACATTTAAAATTAATCTATGAAAACAGAGTGGGTTTGGTCGCTGGAGAGCGAGGCGCAAAGAATCGTTCACACTGCTAAACAGATGTCGACTGGATTTTATCAATCTCAGGGTTTTTTAGTTTTACCTCAACAGTATCTCAAACTCAACAAAGACATCGTTGTTTTTCCTGATCTGAAGGTCGAGTCTATCTCAATTTTCTGGAGCAAAGTAGGCAAAGCCAACATCAACGATTTTCCCGTCTCAAAAGATAAAACTTTGATTGATCGGATAATCAAAAATCTAAAATCTGTAAATCTTAAAGAGCCGAAGGTGGCGAAGTTAAAAACACTCTGGAATATGAGTCAAATTCAGATTGACAAGCAGATCGAGGCTGTTTTAGGTAAAACTGGTCTGATTAAGAAACTGATTATTTTCCCATCGAACTTTGGCACGTCGGTATCTTTCAATGTTCCCGAGGCTTTTCCTGCCGAGATAAAGCTCTTTTTACGGTTTGACCAAGACGTCTATTCTCTGGTTGAGGGAGTTTTGTCTGCTCTTCTACAGTACCAGCTGGTATTAAAGTATGACGCATCCTGGAAAGAGCGGGAGCTTCTAGTTGACTGGCTGGTTCGAGACTCGTCAATAGGATTATTACTTAAAAAGTTGCAACCAATTTCAGAGATTCTAACAACGACAGAAGTCATCCAAAAAAAGCAGTACTCACGCTTAAAAAAACTCTCGGGCGATTTCTTAAAAAAATTAAAAGTGCCGGGGAAATTCAAGCATAATCTATCAACTAAAAAGTTTTCAATCTTTCTTGGAGCCAATAAGCTGGGAAATCTAACTTGGAAGGAGCGCAGAGTCTTGCTGCTTTTAAATCAAAACAGAGGCGATATTGTTAGTCAAGATAAAATCTCCGAGATCATCTTTAGAGACGAGCAACAATTCAGTCTATATGCCCTTGCCAAGTTTTTCCAGCGTTTGAGGAAGAAGCTAGAGGAGAATGGAATTCCGGGAAATATTATAGAGACTGTACGAAAAAGAGGATACGTTTTGAAGTGACTATTGTAAGAGTTTGAGTCTGAACTCGGTTAGATCTTTTTTGGCTTTTTCTAGATCGGCTGATTCTTTTAATGGAGCAAGAAGATTAATCACCGTCTGCATTTCGGAAATAGCCCTTTGGTAATCTTTTTTTTGATAAAGCGCCCAGGCGAGGTTGTAATGGGCGTTAGGCCAGTCTGGTTTTAGAGCAATAGCTTGTTCAAAGTATCGGCCGGCTTCGGTATAATTTCCTTGTAAATAATAGACTCCGCCTAAAATTATTCTGTATTTTACATTCTGCGGATCTAAGGTTATTGCCCTTTGATAAGAGGAAATAGCCCACTGGTTTGCGCCTTCGGCCGTATTGACTAGGTTGCTGTAAATATCGCCCAAATTCTCCCAATTTCCGGCTTTTTCCGAATTCAGCGAAACAGCGGCCTTTCCTTCTTCGATGGCGGCCTGAATCGCTTGGCTTATGGTTTGACGATCTTGGGGAGATAATACATCAGAACTTTTATTGTTAATTGCTAATTGTTGATTGTTAAGCTGCTGGGAAGCTTTTTGTGCTGTACTATTTGCGATCAAAAGATTGGTTTGAGAAAAAGCGATGCGATAGCGTTCTATATATCTATTCGTCAAGATAGCCAATCTTTGATTGTCGTAGGCAATCTTAATATTTTTGTTAGCCAGGCCGTCGAGCGATTTTTTAAAATAATACTCGGCCAAATAAGATCTGGCTAAAAAATATGCCGTTATAGCTATGAAAATAAATAGAGCGAGCGGAATAAAATAAAATAAAGGCTTTTCTTTTAAATCAATTTCTCTTCTTGATTTTGTTAGATTCTGCAGCGAGTTTCCTTCCCGCAAGTGCTCGCGACCAGCGACAGGCTGGAAAAATCGCTGCGCGCTTGCGTGATCCCTCCCACTCGCGCCACCTAACAAAATTATATACATGATAAAAAAAAGCGGCAGAGAGGGCGGAAAGAATAAAATTAGGCATGTGAAATAAATAATTAGTAGAATAAATTTTTTATTGCTCTTAATTGATTTTGAGAAAGAGTAGAGCAAAAGCAGGATTAACCCTAAAAATCCTGCTAGACCGGATTCGGTTAAGACGTGAAGCAGGGTCGAACGACTAACATTAAAGGAATTGATCTGCCAAAATTTAGATTGATTGTAAAATCCGTCTTTCACTTTTGTAAAGATCGATGAGTAATTGTCAACTCCGATACCGAATAAAGCGTTAACCGGGTTATTAAAAATATTAGCGGCTGATTTCCAAAAATAGCGGTAGGGAGGAAGATAGGGAAAGTCAGAAGCGAGGAGAGGTTTTAACGATATAGCCAGACCGGCCAAAATTGCCGCAAAAATTATCTTAGAAAAAAACGATTTTTTATCCAAATAGGCGAGCTGGATCAAAAATGAAAAACCTAAAAATATTAACAAATCAAACTGATTACCGATAGGAGAAAAAAAAGTCGATTTGATAAAGAAAAATATAGCCGTCAGGGATATAATAAAAGAGGAAGCGGATATTATATTTGACAAAGGTAT
>JACQRR010000060.1 GCA_016206365.1 Candidatus Roizmanbacteria bacterium
GATGAATATCGGGGCTCGCAATGACAAGCTAAACTAAAATTTACTGCGTAACTCCTGTTGTTAACTTATTTATTATTTTCTAAATAATCATCTACGTCCCTACTTGCTTTAATTAAGGTTAAGGCTTTATCAATAATTTTCAACCGTTGATCAGGGGGTAACGCATCAAATTTTTCTCTATCAAATCCTTTTAAATTTGGATCTGAACTGACAACGTCCCATACTTTATCTGTAACTTCTTTAACCGTTTCCTCCACGGTTTGGGGAGAATGAGGGGTTGTTTGGGGACCCGCTGGTGGTAAAACGTCAGGAAACAAATATCTAATAACCCCTTTATTATTATCTAAAAAGGAAGCTGCTGTTAGATTTGGGGGTTGATCGGTCTTACCTATGGGTGAGTCATTCATTGTAGGTTCATCGCTCCCTCCTTCATTCATATTAAAAAATATTAATAATAATTTCTTTAATTATACAAAAAAATCTAACCGCCAACTATTTGATTAATTTTATCCTTAATTGATGAATGATCTGAAATATAAACACCAACCTCATCGTTTACAATTTTCATTGCGTAACCTCTTATTTTGTCAATGTCTAGGTTTGTAGGATCGCTTAACATGGTTAAAATATCGGCTGCGTTTGGGTGTTGACTCTCGCTTAATAGTTTTTCCATTCGTTGAACCATGGCTGCTCTCTGTTGAGAAACATCAATACCTTTAAGGTGAGCCATATTAGCCATTCCCAATCTATCTACCATTTGATATATCGCTGCTGAATTTATAGAAAATACACCAGATATTTCTTTTGCTAACAACAAATCTCCTTGTACTTTCGCCAGATTATATAGTCTTTTTAAAACTTTTAGCTGATTAAGATGGTCTCCTCGGTTATATAAAGTTACCTCGCGTGACATTGCCGATAAATATTTAATAAATTTGTCAGGATGGTTAACTTCCTCAACAATTCCAAATCTAGAGGGGTCATCAAAGTAAACCTCTTGAAAAGACGCGGACTGACCCGTAGAGTTATTAATTAACCCTTCACCTTGTTCTGTTGATGCGGAAACCGTTGACACTTTGGTTACCTCAACCACAGAATCACTTGTTACACCTAAAAAATCAACCTTAAGAGTTTTGGGATCTCTACAGGCTGATTCTAGGGTTATATACTTAACCTCTCCTCCTTGAGTTTTATATGCTTTGAAACCCTGACTAATTTCTGCGTGTTTCCACCTTAATTTTCTATCTTTGCCTAATTCCCGGCCGGAAATATCGGCGAACGCGTCTTGAGGAAAGTCTCCACCGACCTTCATCTCGGAAAAATGAAGTGTAAGTAATTCGCCATTATGATTAATTTCTATTTTATCTTTTACGGTTAACTGTATCGACCTAGCCAATAAACTAGCCGCTTCTTCAATTGTGTTAGCCTGAATATTTATATATTCGGCCATATCAATATCTGCTCCATATGCTTGTACTCTATCTTGAGCGCTGCTTCCAGAAAAAACTACTCCGGACTCTAAAGTACTTCTTGGTGATAATTTTTCTCCTACAATAGAATAGTCGTCCTCGTCTTGAGGTATTTTATATCTCAAAGTCTCTGCAAGACCTGCGTGAATTGAGAGAGCGGGGGTGGCATCAAGCACAGCGATAATACTGCCATAAATCTGTGTTTCTCCTACTTGATAAACGTTTTTCTTCCCCTCAACTACTCTTACATCCGGATTTAGAGCTTGAACAATTGTTGTATAAAAACCTTCTCTTGCTATCAATAAATTGCCTAAAAGTTTTTTTTGCTTTTCTACATCTCCGATTCCTCCCTCAATTCTTTGAACTAATTTTAAAATGTTTTCATTTATTCTTTTAAAAGCTCCCTCTGGACCATTTTCTTGATTTGCAGTTTGATTTTCTTGATCTTTTGCGTCCTGTTTGTTTCCGTCTCCGTCCTCTGTTTTCGGCTGTGTCGCTACTGTTGTTCTACCACCATCTTTATCGGCAATTTGACGTAATACGCCTCTGTTTCCTGAGTTTGCAGCTGACAAAGTACCCAATCTTTTTAGTAATGATAAGACGCGCCGATCCTGTTTTGGTTTATTTTGGTCGACATGGGCTGAGGCTGGCTTTGCTCCCTCTGCTGGAGGGGGTACAGGAGATATTGTTGCATCTGGAGAAATAGACATTCCTAAATTCTATTATAATTTAACGGCCTTTGTAATAGTTTATCGTTTAGGATCTCTACTCCTGTATTCTGACCGGCATGATGATATGGAGGAAGTTTTGATTATTATCAATCTTAAAAACAACCGGCGCGTCTGATCTTAAAATTTCAACGATGATATTTTTACTATCAACGGCGTTTAATAAGTCTAATAAAAATTTGTAGTTAAAAGCCACCTTTTGCTCGTCTCCCCC
Source organism: Candidatus Roizmanbacteria bacterium (assembly GCA_016206365.1). GTDB lineage: Bacteria > Patescibacteriota > Microgenomatia > UBA1406 > GWC2-37-13 > 2-01-FULL-40-13. Next base: position 2,412 of record JACQRR010000060.1, read on the forward strand.
TACCTCACCCTCTTGAAAAGCGCTGTTTTCTTCCCCCTCAGATGTTTTTGGCGTAAACTTTACCCCATCTTTTTTCACTTCTAAAACAACAATGTGAGAAAGGTCTCTGGCAAATACCGAGATTAACTTAATGTTTCGTAAAAATTCTTCTTTTTCTAAAGTTACCGTTGTCTTTTTCTCTTGCGGTATAACTTTTTCGTATGGAGGAAAGTCTCCTTCAATAAGGCGCGAATAAAATTCCGTCTCCTCTAGCGTAAACGAGATGATCTTTTCTTTTGCCGAATAAGAAAAAATAATCTCTTTTTCCTCTTTTATAAAATGGGTTATCTCTCGCAAAAAGTCTGCAGGTATGATGACCGACGGCAATTCTTCTTCTTTTTTTGTCTTTACTAGAGACAGCCTGAATCCATCAGTAGAAACAAGCAGCAACTCTTCGTTTGTGAGAAAATTAATACCCGAGAGAGTTGGTCGCGTCTCGTCTGTTGCGGCTGCGAAAAGAACGAGAGGAAGATTGTTAATTAAGAATTCTGTCTTTATCTTTTGTTTCTTTTCTTCTATTTTGGGAGGTGGGGGGAAGTCTGTCACGTTCATCAGTGGAAATTTTCCTTTTGTTCTTCCTGACTTTATAAGTAACTGCTTATCTTTTATTTCCAATTCTATCTTTGCCTCTGCTAAAAAGCTCAAAAACTCAATCGGTTTCTTTGGCTCTATTATAAAATCTCCCTCGCCTTCGAATTCCGCAGAAAGCGAGGTGTGAAAAAAAGAGTTGAGGTTACTACTGTAGATATGTAATTTCTTTCCTTCTTTTTTGAGATGAACTCCTAAAAGTGTAGAAAGAGAGGTGATTTTAGAAGAGGTAAAACGTGCCGCGAGAGAAAGTTTAGATGATAATTCCTCTCTGCTTAGTTTTATTTTCATATATTTATAGTAGTATTAGTAAGTGGGTATAAGTGTATAAAAAAAGAGGAAGATTTTCAAGACGGCAGAACATTGAAAAAACCTATGTTGAAAAGATGTGAATTTCATGCTGATAGACTTAATGACTGTATTATCTGATCAACCTCTCTTTTAATGAGAGGGTCTTTTATCAAGAGCCGGCTGACTTTTTCTGTCGCGTGCATCACCGTTGTATGGTCCTTTCTGTTTAAAAAGTAGGCAATTTCCTCAAGTTTCATTTTGAGTTGGTTTCTTAAAATAAACATAGCAATCTGACGAGGAAGCACAAGATTGCTGGTTCTTGAATTACCTTTAAGATGTGATTGGCGGATGTTGTAGAAAGAACAAATGATTTTTAGGACATCTTGGGGGACCAGTTTTTTTATTACCGCTTCTTGTCTTTTGGAAAAGAATTGGTCTACAGATTCCAGATCAATTCTTTCCTTTTTTCCCAAAATTTTTGAATAAAGAGTGAGAAGCGTTCCTTCAAGCGCACGGGAATCAGAAATGTTTTCGGCTATGATTTTGGCCGCTTCAATATCAATTTCTATGTTTTTTTCCCTCGCCTTAATAAGAAGGATTGCGGAGCGTAGTTCAAAATCTGGAGGTTGGATGTCAACAGTAAGTCCTCCCAAAAAGCGTGAACGTAGCCTGTCTTCAAGATTTTTAATTTCTGATGGAGGGCGATCTGTTGTGAGAATTACCTGTCCGCCAGCAGAGATAAGCGAGTTAAAGGTATGAAAAAACTCTTCTTGTACTTTTTCTTTGCCGGCGATAAACTGGGCGTCGTCAACTATGAGGAGACTTAATCGCCGATATTTTCTTCTAAAACCCGGTGTTGATTTTTCCCTGATTGATTCGATGAGTTCGTTGGTAAACTGATCGCTCGGGCAAAAGAAAATTTTTTTATTTTGATCCCGCTCTAAAGTATTTCTACCTATTGCTTGGGCAAGATGTGTCTTGCCAACTCCTACTCCTCCATACAGAACTAAAGGATTATACGTGTGTCCAAGGCCGTTGGTGACAGCTTGAGCTGCTGCATAGGCGACTTGGTTAGTTGATGAGACGGCAAAGTTATCAAAGCTGTATTTTGCATGTAGTCCTGTTTTGTAAAACAGATCTCCCAAAGTTGGCTGAAAATTAAAAAGGGGCGCTGCTTTAGGCTTTTTTTTGCTTTGGATTATAGTAAACTCCGCTTTAAATTTTTTTCCTATATGAGAAGAAAGCGCGCTTTCGATTTCATAAAGTTTTTTCTCTAGGTAGAGTCTTAATACTTGGTTTTGGCATCCTAAGACGATCTTATCTTCGCTTAGCTCTAGTGGCTTTAATTGATTTAAGAGTGAATACAAAAGAGAATGTTTTTCTTTATTTTTAACTAAGGATTCTAAAAATTGAACCCAAAAAGAGGACAAGAATTGCATGTGTAATATATGTGGATAACTTGTCCACAAATAATAAACATTTTCACATTATTCGTCAAGAGGTCGAAATGTATCATTTTTAATACCCAGTTTTGCTAAAATTATTAGGTGCAAAATAAAATTACAATCCTTGGTTCCGGCACGTGTGTTTACTCTTTTTACCAACCTTTTGATTTTCGTTATCCTTCTGGTTATTTACTTCAATACGAGGGTTTAAACATACTTATTGATTGTAGCGAAGGAATACGATCTAGGTTGGAACAGATGAGGTTTGATTACTTTAAGATAAGCAATATTTTTATTAGCCACTTTCATCCCGACCATTTTAGCCTCGATACTTTTTTACAAGCAATGTATGTAAGAGGATCTAAGGCCAAAGAATGGAAGAAGATAGACATATGTGGGCCTAAGGGTATTGAAGAGAAATTTTCTACCATTTGGGACCTTAAACATATGAAAGGACACTATCAAAGAGATTTTAAAAAGACAATGGATATTAATTTTCATGAACTTTCCGACGGTAAAAATTTTTTATTGAGTGATAAGATGAAAGTTACTGCTTTTCGAGTGCCTCACGGCGAGATGGAGGCTTACGCGATGCGCATTGATAGGGGCGGTAACGCGTATTGCTATTCGGGAGATTCGGGCCATTCGGTCAATCTAATAAAAGCAGCATATAACACAGAGCTATTTATTTGTGAATCAGCGCTGGCAGTTGGCGAAAACAGTAAGGACAACAGTCATCTCAACCCACTGCAGGCAGGAGAGATAGCTAAAAAGGCTAAGGTAAAAGAACTAGTTTTAACGCATTATACAGGAATCAATTCCCCCGAAGCAATGTTGGACGAAGCGAAGAAATCAGGTTTTAGCGGAAAATTAACTGTTGGAAAAGATTTTCAAATCTTTAATTTATAAACTAGAGAATTTACCCACCTAATAAGTAACTATTCACGCTTCTTGACACTCAACTGTCATTCCTGCGAAAGCCACGTCTGACGTGGCGAAAGCAGGAATCTATATAGATTCCGTGTCAAGCACGGAATGACAAGGAATATATAATTTTTGTCAAAGAGTGTGAACTCTTACCCTAATAAGTTTGCTATAAAGGGTCTCCGAGTTGAAAATTGGTCATTTTATTACCTTTTTCATAGACAGCTTTATAGGAAATTATTTCTTCAGTGCCGGAAAAAATATAAGGAAGAATCTCTCGAATTTCTGCTAAAAGATTCTCCGACTTCTTTATTTTCTCTTGGGTAAGCCAAACAAGTTTCCCATCTTTAATGTTTTGTTTTAGTTTTCCTCCAACAAAATCAGCAAAAATAAAATGGAAGTAGAATTCCTGATCTAAATCTTTTAAATATGCGTTACCTATGGCTCTTATTCTAAGATTTTTTATCCTTAATCCTGTTTCTTCTAAAATTTCTCTTCTAGCACACTCAAACAGTTCTTCATTAAATTCTCTATGACCCCCAGGCGCCATCCAGACATCTGGCATTATTCTTTTATCTTTATTTCGATGGAGCATTAAATACTTATTATCCCTTTTGACAAAACACTCTAAAGTTACCGCAATATTTCTCTTGATCATAAACGTTTAAAATTATAATCGATTTGTTATTATATATTCATGGAAAAATATATTTTAGATGCCAATTTATTTTTCAACATGGAGGCGGGTTTAGATTTGGGAGAAAAGACAGAAGAGGTAATAAAAAAGCTTACCGTCATGGCAAAAAAACTAAAATCCGCAAAAAAAGCAGAGTTTTATATGCCTCCTCGAGTTATTGATGAGTTTTTAAGCTTTTTTGACGATAAAGAACAAACTTTTCTTAAAGATTTTTTGTCAGTTATTACTGTCAAATCTCCTGACGTCGCAAAGATTACGCTTTCGGCGCAGGTTTTTTATGAATTGGTAAACGATATTAGGCAAAGAAGCTACCGCGGCTTAAATATCGGCGAGGAAGAAATTGAAAAAGCGGGTAAAAGCATGCTTGGTAAAGGTAACCTTTCGACTAAAGATTTTCAGATGCAGATTGGCTCGGTGATAAAAAAATTTAGGGAGAGATATCGCCAGGCAACTCGTTTTGGCTTTTTAGACAGTTTGGGAGACCTTGATCTTATTATCTTAGCTAAAGAGCTCGACGGAATTTTGGTTAGCGCTGACGAGGGGGTAATTCGCTGGGGTAGACTTTTTGGAGTCAAAGAGACGCCGGTTGCCGTTTGGAAGAAGAAGTTGGACGACTTGCTGGTACAGGAGTAGTTTTCTCTTCATCATCAGGTATTAATTTAGCGAACCAGTCAACCATTTTGTCGGTTAAACTTCGCTGTGGTTTTTCTTGGAAAACGAGATGCTCGGCAAGAATAAGCATGAGGTTTTTTTTAATATCTTCGCTGGGGATTACCAAATAGGCATGGTAAAAATAGGGCGCGTGGCTGATGACGGTAAGGACGTAAAACCCAAACCTCCTAGTAAAGTAAAAGTGAGAAAGAGCCTCCCATCTTAGGGTAACGCCGGCTGTTTCTAGCCCAAATTTGGTAATCTTATTCTCTACTTCAGGCGGAGGAGTGATGGTTAAGACATAAAACAAAAACAAAACTGCCCAGATCGGGATGAGGAGAATTTTGTCGCCAAAAAAAAACACGATAAGAGACAAAAGAAGAGCAACTGCCAAATAAAACCGTAATACTAGGCGAGACCTTCTTTTGTATGGCCTAAGAGGTGCTTTCCAAGAAAATACAACTTGAGGATTCTCCATATTATTATTTTTCTACATTAACAGGAAAAAGTCAATGCAAGTTGGGGTGTTGGGTTTGCAAATCTTATCCTATAATGATATTATATATATATGAATAATTTTAACAAAATAGTTTCATTCGTTCTTGGTCTCATAGTAGTTATTGTTTTTTTGGCGGTGATAACAGGACGTTTTAATCTAAAAAATAGGATAAAGAGTCTGGGCCAAAAAAAAATTTCTCCCACCCCAACCGTATCAGTTCAAAGATATTTATCTCCCACCACAATTCCTACAGGATTACTTGGCCAAAGGAATAGCTCTAACTATACACCCAACTCAAAGACGCCAACCACGATTCCCGCCACAGGATCCCCAAGCCTTTTTTTACCCCTTATTTTTTCTACCTTCTCCTTGGGTTTATATTTGAGAAAAAAAAGTCAAAAGGATTAAAATCCAGGAATCTTTAAAACGCCAGAGGCAAGGAAATTAACTATAAAAACAGAAGAAAGGCTAAATATCAATCCAATAATCGCTCCATAGATCAGACGTTTTCCGTAGTTTAGCCGCTCTGGTTCTGCCTGCGAGGTTAGAACGACAAAGGAGCCGTAGATAAGATATAAAAAGGCTATGCTGCCTATAATGCTAAATATCACATTGAGTAAAATCTGGACTACGCTTGCTGCTGCTCCTTCTTGCTGAAAACTACCTAAATCGGTTTTTATACATCCTATGACGGTATATTGTCGACCCTGGTAAGGAGTAGGCCCAGTATTGGTTCCTAGATCGACTCGGAGAGTTTCTTTAAGCGCTGAGTCGGGGCTGGCAGTAGGATAGAGGCACAGCCGGCATTTTTCCCAGGTTGAAGGCAGTTGATCAGGCGGGCAGTAACCGCAGAGATCGCAGGCGGCGTAGCGAACAGCAGATGTTGGAGTTGGGGGCGGCGTTGAAGTTTGTCCAACCACAGGAGATATGAAAAAGAATAGAGTTATTAAAGAGGATAAGAAGAGAAATAACTTTCGCATGTTTTTAGTATAACAAAACTAAAAAAACAAACTTTATAATTAAGGTATGAGGAGATTGGTAATTTTATTTTTGCTTTGCTTTTTTTTATTTCCTCCACTTTTCTATGTAAGAGCCGATGAATTGGACGATGTGACTCATAAGTTGGAAGATCTAAAAAAACTTTTTAGCGATATCAAAACTGCAACCGATACCAATCAGGCAACGCTAGATAGTCTAAATAGACAGCTCAACCAGATAAAAGCAAAAGTCGCAGACTTGTAATCGGAGATAGACAAAAATGAACAGGAGGTTAAACGGGGAGAGAGCGTCTTAGCTTATCAAAAAAACC
>JACQRR010000054.1 GCA_016206365.1 Candidatus Roizmanbacteria bacterium
AAAATAATAAAGAAAGCCGATTAAAGAAATAAAAAAAGCTAGCCATGCGCTTCTGCTTAAGCTAAGTAACAATGTTGTAATTCCAAATAAGAAAGAAACTGCAAATAAATAAGATTTGTTAATAATAACTCCAAGCAGTATAAAAGGAAGGAACGAGCTTAAATATATACCCAAGCTATTAGCATGGTCAAATGTTCCTATCGGTCTAAAGACAAAGTTGATCTCATCAGGAACAACTCCAAAGGTTGTAATTCCGTGGTTAAATTCAACATTTTTACCTAGAGGTGATGATTGTAAAAACTGCTGGATGGAAACGAAAGACTGAAAAAAAACTATGACTGGAATAAGAGAAAAAAATGAGCTAAAGAAATTATTAATATTTTTAGCCCAAAATCTGAGATAAAAATAGACTAGAGCGTATTCAAAAATACTTTTTTTTAAAAAAAGAGAAAAGAAAAATCTTTTAGAACTCAATACATCAGCAAAAATGCCATAGATTACGAATAGCAAAAGAAGAATATCGACGCTAATTAATTTTCGAATTATTATTTTTTTCTTTAGGCAGTCAATAAGCAATGCGGCGGCGAATAGCAAAAAGAAAACGTCGGAGATAGAAATAGTGACTTGACTTATTAATCCGAAAGGGTAGATGATTTTAAGATCGGGATAAGCTTTTAGGTCATAGAGTTGAATGATGTAAGATTTTCCAACTAAAAAAATACTGGTTATAACAAAAATCAGCAGAGCACTTAAGCTCAAATCTTTAAGTTTTAATTGTATAGCTATCAGTAAAACTAGAGAAAAAACGACCAATAATTTATTTGAAGGATTTAGATACCAAACCAATAAATAAAACAGTAGACCGCTGTTAGTAACGAATGTATTTTTATCTATTCGATTTATATAGTTTTTCGGCTTATTAATAAAACCAACTACTGTATTTTTCATTTAAAAACCGTTTGAATAATCTGGAAAAATTTATGGCTTATTTTAAAAGAATCAAATTCTTCAGATCTTTTTTGGCCTTCCTTGGCTAATTTTTTATAAAGCCTATTATTATTTAATAGTTGATAAATGCCTTTAGTTACAACTCCAGCTAGATTCGAACTCATAGGATTTATAAGGAGTCCATATCTTCCTTGATAAATATCAGGTATTTTTTGACTTTGAAAAAGTTCTGGCGCAAGAATTTCACGAGCTCCATAAGGATTATCTAGTGCAATAATGGGTACCTTGCAATATAAAGCCTCAAGTAGCACATGGGGAAATCCTTCAAATTTTGAAGATAGAATAAACACGTCTGATTTTAACAGATAGTTGTAAGGGTTGGTTTTTTCACCCAACAAAAAGACCCTGCCTGTAAGATTGAGAGACCGCACTAGTTTGGTTAACTTTCTTTTCTGACTTCCCTCTCCGATTATGAGTAAAACTGCATTTTTTATTTTATTCAATAATCTCTGAAACGCTTTTATTAGAAGTTCGTGGTTTTTTACAGGCGTCAACGCTCCTACAGTAACAATCACCCGATTTTTTTTAAAAATATTCTTTTCTTGCTGTGATAGCGACTGTTTTATTAACTTATCTAGCAATAGGGGATCGATAGAAGGATAATAGATTTTCAGCTTTGTCTGTTCAAGCGAGAATTCACGCATTAATTCATTTTTTACACCTTCACCTACAGCAAGAATTACATCGGTTTGTTTGAGAATGATGGCGTGAAGAAGAAAATGCAATTTTCTTATAAATTTATTCTTATAAATTTCACGTAGACTTAAGACGAGCGGAGTTTGAACATAGATAATAGATTTTTTGCGCAATGTTTTGCTAATAATTAGATTGAGATACGCAGGATATTTTTCAAAACTCATGATCAAATCGTAATTCCTAGCAAGAAAGAAAAGTTTTATCAGGGTAATAGGCAAATATACGAGTCTTAAGATTTGCGGAATTTTTTTTCTTCCAGTGAGTTTAATAATGCGAAGTCCTTTTACGTCTTCAAATGCAATGTTATTCTCAAAAACCACAATATCAAACTCGATGCGTTGTTGATTGCATTTTTTAGCAAGGTTTATAATCTCTCTTTCGCCTCCTCCTATTCTAAGATTTTTATGTATACATAAAATTTTCATCAGTGTAATTGTACAATGGCCCACATTTCATTCATTTCTTTCAAAATATGTTTTTAATATCTCTTTGGCGATGGGGGCCGCTATATCTGATCCCTGACCAGATTCTTCAACTAAAACAGTTAACGCGATTTCGGGATTGTCATAAGGAGCAAAGACGGTAAACCAGGCATGGGGAAGAGTATCTTTACTTTGAGATTCGGCCGTGCCGGTCTTACAGCCAACCTGCGGTTTAAAATCGAAGAGCGGCCAGCCGGTGCCGCCTGGAGAACAGGCCTCTTTCATTCCTTCTCGCACAAGGTCTAAGGTTTTTTGGCTAATCGGTAATTTTTTACATTGTTGTAGAGACGGGGCATGCCCCGTCTCTACCTTTAACAATTGTGGTTTGCATAGATATCCTCCATTTGCAAAGGCCGCGGTTGCCATGGTGACCTGTAGAGGCGTCACCAAAAGATATCCTTGTCCGATGGAAAAGTTGTACGTGTCTCCCAGATACCAAGATTCTTTTAGTGTCTCATCCTTCCAGAATGGTGAAGGGACTAGTCCTACCGTTTCCTCAAGGCCGACCTCAGTTTTTGTTCCGTATCCGAGTATTTCTGCCCATTTTTTAATTTTCTCAGGTGTTAAAAGACCTCCAGTCCTATAAAAGAAGATATCGTTTGATCTGCGGATGGCTTTCACTATGTCGACCATCCCGTCGGTTTTCCCGTACTGTAAAAAATACCAGTTGCCGAATGTGATAGGCCCGGCTTTTAAAATACCCGTATCTTCGATAAGAGTTTTTTCGTCTATTTTGTTTTCCTCTAGTGCGCCAGCAGCTAAGACGAGCTTAAAGATAGATCCAGGAGCATAGGCTCCTTCCGTCACTCTATTAAATAGAGGTTTTTCCTCACCCTTTAGATATAGAGATGTAACGATCTCGTTCTCGTCTTCAAATTCCTGTGGATTAAAAGATGGAGTTGAGATGAGGATTATTATTTCTCCCGTTTGGGGTTTAATCCCAACGATGGTTGCCTTTTTGTCTTTAATTATTTCATAGGCTTTTTTTTGTAATTCTAGATCAAGCGCTATTTGAGTCGTCTCTCCATCTGTGGGAGGGAAAAGTGAAAGAGTACGAAGGTAAGCTCCCTTTACGTCAACCTCGATTAGTTTTTTTCCGTGTTTGCCGCGTAGCTGGCACTCAAAGACTTTTTCAACTCCTTTTTTCCCTAATTTATCTCCGATTTTGAGCTTGTAAAGACAAGAGTCATTTTTCATATCATCCTTGTCTGCTTTTTGACGATATCCGATTAGATGGGCAACTGCTTCAGTTGTATGATATAGTCGATCTGAAGTCAGGCGATCTGTGTTTTTGTTTGTGTTCGCTTCTATGTTTTCTGCGATTATAAATCCCTTACGGTCTATTATTTTTCCACGCTTAGGTTCGATCAACAGCTCTCGAATTCGATTTTCTTCAGATAGCCTTCGATAGTAGTCGCCCTTGACTATTGTTAACTGAAATAACCGCAAAGTTAGTATCAAAAATAGAATCAACACAAGAGAAATATAAGTATAAAGGAAGATTTGGGAAGATAATCTTTTGTGTCCAGCGAAATGTATTTTGCCAGATTCGCCTTTATGGAATAATGGAAGTTTATTCGTCATTCGTATTATATTTTAACTTACAAAGTATCCTTGAATAAAAAATCCCAGCATCAGAATATGTAAAATCACAAAAATAATTGCGATCGCATATTTTATTGAGAGATTCTTTAATTGTGAAAGGTAGATGAAAAAAGTAATTGAAAAAAGAGCATAACGGGGGATAGAGGAGAAAGTCCCTGTGAACGTAGGGAGAAAAAGATTTACAAGAGAGAAAAATCCTAATCCCAGCCGGTCATGCCGAACTTGTTTCGGCATCTGGTTTTTAGATCGCAGATCCTTAAATAAATTTAAGATAACAATAATAAAAACAAGATTAAAAACAACAAACTCAAAAAA
>JACQRR010000008.1 GCA_016206365.1 Candidatus Roizmanbacteria bacterium
CCATATATAAGTAGTAGTATATAATACTTCTCACATGTTACTTTTCCTTGTCTCGCTTAGCGGGGCTATAGTTCGGGAAAGAGGTAGTTAACATTTTCAGATTGGTTTGCAGCCAACAAGCCCCAATCTGGGGCTTTTTTATTTGTACAAAATATGCCTGGATTTATTTTGGGAGAAAAATCAGAGCAGTCTCAAACGTTTGCTGATAAAGGTGATAGAATTCCAACCACTTTTATAAAGACGTCACCCTGCTATCTAATTTATATCAAGGAACCAGCAAAGCATGGCTATTTTTCTGTCATGCTCGGATTTGGCCAAAGCAAAAATATCAAAAAGCCAGTCCAAGGACAATTAGCGAAAGCGGGGGTTAAAACCCCGCTTCGTTTTTTAAGAGAATTTAGGTTGGATAGTGTTGCTCATAAAATAAAGCATATTGATAAGGGTTTAGTTATCGGGGATCTGAAAATTAATCTAGGCGACGAGATAAGACCCAACCTTGTTTTTAAAAAGGGAGACATTGTAGATATTTCAGGTAGATCGAAAGGAAAGGGATTTCAGGGAGTCGTCAAAAGGCATGGATTTGCTGGTGGTCCAAGGACCCACGGGCAGTCTGATAGAGAACGAGCTCCAGGTGCAATTGGTCAGACTACCACACCGGGAAGAGTTTTTAAAGGTAAGAGAATGGCCGGTAGAATGGGAGGAAAAAGAGTTACGGTAAAAAAATTACAGGTTGTTGAAGTCAAAGATGATGGGTTAGTTGTAAAGGGCTTGGTTCCAGGAGCTAGGAGAGGATTGTTAGAAATAAGAAAGGTTATTGGTTAATAGTTATTGGTTGATAGTGATGCCTAGAACAAAAAAAATATCGGAAAAGAAAATTCGAACTGGGAAAACAAAAGCAAAGGCTGGATTAACAATTCCAGTCTATGGTCTTGATGGGAAGGAAAAAGGCACGTTGGAATTACCAAAAGAAATTTTTTCTGTCGAGGCAAGACCAAAATTGTTGGCACAATATGTAAGAGTTTATCTTGCTAATAGACGACAAGGAACAGCCTCGACCAAAACGCGCGGTGAAGTTACAGGCTCAACAAGAAAGATTTATAGACAAAAAGGAACAGGAAGAGCGAGGCATGGTGATATTAAAGCTCCTATTTATGTTGGAGGTGGTGTAGTTGGGGGTCCAAGTCCAAGAGACTTTTCTCTGAAGTTAAATAAGAAACAAACAAGAAAAGCCTTATTTTATGCTTTGACTTTAAAATTGCAACAAAAGGATATTCTTGGTTTAGATAATGAATTTCTTACTATGAAGTCTAAAACCAAAACAGCGGCAAATTTTTTGAAATCCTTAGATTTGAATAAACAACGAACCTTAATTGTATTACAAAAAATGGAGAAAAATAATTTGCTTTTCTCATTCAGAAATTTACCAAAGAACTCCTTTATCGACGCTAAATCAATAAACGCCTATGAAGTTCTAAAAAATGGAAAAATCCTTATAGTGCAAGAAGCATTACCAGTGTTAGTTCAACATTTTTTAAGGAAACATCAAACATCCTAAATATGAAATTCAATGACATTTTGATAAAACCGATATTGACGGAAAAAGCGACCAATCTAGCAAATACTAATATATACATGTTTGAAACAAACTTTAAGGCAAATAAACATAACATAAAAGAAGCTTTAGAAAAGTTATATAAAGTTAAGGTAAAGCAGGTAAAAATTCTGATTCGGAAAGGAAAGAAGAGAAAAGTTGGTCGAAGAATGACCTTTAAAAAATTGGCAGATAAAAAAATTGCTTTTATCCAATTAGAAGAGGGAAAAATTGATTTATTCCCTCAAGCATGAAATTAGTATTAAGTATGAAGTATTAAGTATTTAGTATGAATAAATTCAGATACACAACAAGCGAGCCAGAGAAAAGCTTGATAACAATCCTGAAGAAACATTCAGGCAGGGATTCTGGTGGAAGAATTTCCGTACGTCACCAGGGTGGTAGACAGAAAAGATATTACAGAATGGTAGATTTTAGGAGAAACAAAAGGGATGTGGAAGCAAGGGTTGAACAAATTGAATATGATCCAAATCGGAATGTTGAAATAGCTTTAATAACCTATTCTGACGGAGAAACACGATATATACTCCATCCGAAGGAATTAAAGGTTGGAGATACTATTATAACTTCTGAAAATGCAGAAATTAGGGTTGGTAACGCACTACCACTCAAAAATATTCCCATTGGAATTCAGGTACATAATATTGAACTATATCCTGGACAGGGGGGACAAATGATGCGCAGTGCTGGAGCACAGGCTGCCGTTGTTGCAAAGGAGGACAAATATGTCCAGCTTAAGCTGCCTTCGGGAGAAATCCGCAGAGTTTTTGCAGATTGTTTTGCTACTATCGGACAGCTAGGAAATATTGAGCATAAAGAAAGAGTTATTGGTAAAGCGGGAAGGAAAATACTCATGGGAATCAGGCCAACAGTTCGTGGCACAGCACAAAATCCTCGTAGCCATCCGCACGGCGGTGGTGAGGGAAAGGTTGGAGAGGGAATGCATCCTAAGACACCATGGGGGCAGCCAGCAAGAGGAAAAAAAACACGCAAGAAAAATAAGTGGAGTAATAAATTGATTATTAAAAAAAGAAAGTAATAAGTCGGGATGTCTTAAAACGAAATATGGAATCAATAACTTATGGCAGAAATCTAAAAATTTCGCCAAAAAAATTGAGATTTTTGTTACTTGAAATAAAGAATTTAAAACCAGTTGATGCTTTAGATCATTTGATGTACACAGCAAAAAGATCAGCCGAAATTTTTTATAAAGTTATAAAATCAGCTGTAAGCGACGCTAAAAATGTTTTAAAAGTTGACGAGAAAATGTTTCGATTCAAACATCTTAGTGTAGAGGATGGGCAGAGATTGAAACGATCTAGATCAGGCGGGAGGGGAACGGTTAAGTCCATATTGAGAAGATTTGCACACATAAAAATAATATTAGAAGTGGAGGAACAGAAAGAAATAAATCAAAGATCAAAGATCAAAGATCAAAATGACATATCAAATATCAAAAATACTAAGATACAGAAAACAAAAGTTAAAATTGACGCAAAGCGTCATCCCGAACTTGTTTCGGGATCTCGTTAAAAGTTTTGAAGATGCTGAATCGAGTCCAGCACGACATTTAGAATGGGTCAGAAAGTACATCCAAGGGGGTTAAGGCTTGGAATTATATATAACTGGAGTTCACGTTGGTTTTTTTCAAATAAAAAGGCTTATCGAGAAGCATTGTTCTCTGATAGCAAAGTTAGAGAGTTATTGATGAAGAAATTAAGCTACGCTTCGATAACGCAAATTGATATAGAAAGAGCCATTAACAAAATTATTTTGGTCATACATTCAGTAAAACCAGGTATGATCATCGGTCGAGGAGGAAAAGGGTTAGAAGAGTTGAAAAAATTTGTTACTTTTTATTTAGTTTCCGATAAAAAAGGAAGAGCCGTAAAGCTGGAAATTAAGATAGAGCCGGTTAAAAGACCATATATGAACAGTTACTACGTCGCTCAGATAATAGCAGAAAAACTTATAAAAAACTTTCCCCATAGGTCTGTTGTTCACAACGCTATGAATCGTGTGATGGAGGCTGGTGCGAAGGGTGTAAAGATTCAGCTGGGCGGAAGGATTGCAGGAGCAGAGATTTCACGGAGAGAAAAATATTTCCTTGGGATGATGCCCACCTCGACTATTAGAGAGGAAGTCGATTTCGCCAAATACGCAGCTTTAACAAAGTCAGGATATATAGGAGTCAAAGTATGGATATGCCGATGATGTGTAATACGAATGATGCGAATCTTGTAGATTCGTATCAATATTTATGTTAGCACCTAAAAGACAAAAATACAGGAAACAATTTAGAGGGGTTTGGAGAAGACTGGCAACAAAAGGTGAAAAACTTATTTTTGGAACATATGGATTGAAATCATTAACTGCCGGTTGGATTAAAGATAAAGAAATCGAGGCGGCTAGAGTTGCTTTGGCTCGCGCAACAAGAAAAAATGGCAAATATTGGATTCGAATTTTTCCCGATAAACCTTTTACCAAAAAACCTCCAGAGGTGACGATGGGGGCTGGTAAGGGTGAAGTTTCGCACTTTGTCGCAAGCGTTGCGCCTGGTAGGATTCTGTTTGAGATTGATGGCTTACCTCAGGAAGAAAGCATCCGGGTTCTGAAAAATGTCGCATCTAAGTTATCAGTCCGTAAAAAAATTGTTAAAAGATTAGTATGAAAAAGAAAACATCAGAATTGAAGAATAAATCAATAGGTGAACTAGAAAAAGAAGCGCATGATTTGAGAGTTGAGATTGCAAAGTCAAGACTGGAAGTTAAAGTAAATCCTGCAAAGGATACGAATATATTGGTAAAAAAAAGAAAAAGATTAGCGGTTATATTGACCATTCTTGGCGAGAAAAAAGAATTAGAAGAATTAAAACGTTAACAATTTATTACAATCATGGCAAAAATTTTTACCGGAAAAGTTTTTTCTACAAAAATGCAAAAAACAGTTGTTGTGAGAGTAGAAAGGAAATTTAGACATCCCTTTTACAGAAAAACTATTGTCAGACATAAGAAATATAAGGCGCATTATGAGGATTTGGAGTTAAAAGAAGGAGATATTGTGAAGATTAAGGAAACTAGACCGATATCAAAGGACAAGCATTTCATAGTAGTTGAAAAAATTTAATACGAATGACGCGAATCTTTTAGTATATTCGTATCACACTTATGTTGCAACTAAGATCAATTTTAAACATTGCAGATAATACGGGTGCAAAGAAGGTAATGATGATCGGATTGCCGCAAAAAGGAAACAAGCGTTATGCGTATATAGGCGATGTCATCAATGTTACAGTTAAAGAGGCTTTGCCCTATGCTCAAGTCAAAAAAGGAGAAATGTTACAGGTAGTAATAGTCCGGACAAAAAAGGAGATAAGGAGAAGAGATGGAAGCTATATTCGTTTTGATGACAACGCGTGTGTTACTTTAATTGAGAAAAATAGCAAAGATCCGAAAGGAACCAGAGTCTTTGGTCCTATAGCTAAAGAAGTAAAAGACGCAGGATTTACAAAAATAGCTAGTTTAGCCGAAGAGATATATTAAACAAAATTAAAAGTTAAAAGTGAAAAGTAAAAAGTAATATGAGGATTAAGAAAGGGGATAAAGTTAGAGTCATCTCCGGCAAAGACAAAGCGCGGGAGGGAGTTGTTGAGCGAGTTTATAAAAATGCAGATAAGGTTCTAATTCCTGGAATAAATATCTATAAAAAACATATTAAGAAAAATGAAAAGATGCCACAGGGAGGCGTGGTTGAAGTTCCCCGTCCAATTAATGCTGCAAAAGTAATGTTAATATGTCCAAAGTGCGGCAAAATAACGCGGACAGGATACGAGGTAGTTAAAAATAGAAAATACAGATATTGTAAGAAATGTAAGAGCAGAATTTAATTTTTAATATATGTCATTCAAAGACTATTACAATTCAGAAGTTAAAAAGAAGTTAAAAGAAGAATTAAAGTTGAAGAATGTTATGGAAGTACCAAGTGTAAAAAAAATCGTCGTGAATGTTGGGGCTGGTGAAGCGGTTTCAAACAAAGCTATTTTAGATAAAATTAAAGAGCAGATAAGTCTGATAACCGGTCAAAAACCAATAATTACAAAAGCGAGAAAATCTATTTCGGCATTTAAAGTACGAAAAGGATTACCAATTGGAGTTAAGGTAACTCTACGAGACAAAAAAATGTTTAGTTTCCTAGAAAAAATTATCAAGATTATAATACCAAGACTTAGAGATTTTAGGGGCATAAAATACAATAGCATAGACCAACATGGTAATTTGAACCTGGGATTTACCGAGCAAACGATATTTCCTGAGATTGATTTTGACAAAATTGATAAAATTAGAGGTTTGGAGGTGACGATTGTGACTAGCGCCAAAAGCAAAGATAAAGGAAAGAAGCTGTTTGAGTTATTAGGGATTCCATTTCAAACACGTTAGCACATTAACGGGTTAACGGGTTATTTTCAGTATGGCAAAGACATCGGATGAGGTCAAATTTAAAAAAAAACAGCGTTTTGAAGTTCGTTTTAGAAACCGTTGTCCATTTTGTGGCCGTGCCAGGGCCTATATGAGAAGGTTTGGGATGTGTAGAATATGCTTTCGTGAGAGGGCATTACAGGGTGAGATACCGGGAGTAAGGAAGATATCATGGTAAGAAAGAAGTTAAAACAGGACTTACGCACTCAATTGTCATCCTGAGCGTTAGCGAAGGATCTCTCGCGAATGCGAGAACGCAAACAGGTTGCGAGATTCTTCACTTCGCTACGCTCCGTTCAGAATGACAGTGCGTAACTCCTGTTAAAAGTTAAAAATGAAAAGTTAAAAGTTGCAATTAAAAATTAAAAGTTATTAAATTTTAAATTTAGTATCATGTCAAGATCATTGAAAAAAGGTCCTTATATTGACCCAAAATTACTAAAAAAAATCTTAAAGCAGAAAGCAACTGATGAAAGAACGCCTATAAAAACTTGGGCTCGAGACTCTCAAGTAGCGCCAGAATTTGTAGGGCACAGGGTAGGAATTCACAACGGTCGTAAATTTGTTGAGATCTTAATCTCAGAAGTTATGGTAAGTCATCGTTTAGGAGAATTTGCGCCGACGCGAATCTTTAGAAGTCACGGTAAAGTGACTAAAAAAATCATAGAAGCCACATAATTATATGCAAAATTCTGTAATTGATTTAATAATCAGGATTAAAAATGGATATATGGCTCGAAAAGAGACTATTGAAGTATCCTATTCACATTTTAATCTAGAGGCCCTAAAGAAAATTAAACTACTTGGATTTATAAAAAACTTCCGTGCAAATGAAAAAGAAATTCATGTTGAGCTGTTATATAAAGATCGAAATCCTGCCTTAACAGATGTTCAGATTTTTTCCAAACCAGGCAGGAGATTTTACGTTTCCTACAAAGACCTCAAACAGATTAGGGGAGGTCTAGGTTATTCTGTACTCTCAACATCAAAAGGAATATTATCAAATATAGAAGCAAGAAAAAGAAAAGTAGGCGGTGAATTATTATTTAGCATTTGGTAGGTTTTCTATGTCAAAGATCGGAAATATTCCAGTTCGGATTCCGCCAGCTGTTCAGCTACAGATTTCCAAAGATACCATAACTATTAAGGGGCCCGAGGGAGAAGTGCAATTCAAGATTCCTAAAGTATTGAGGTTAATGCAAGAGGCGGATAGATTTTTAGTAAAAACGCATGCTGAAGAAAAAAAAGTGAAGTCAATCCACGGGTTTTATCGACAGCTTATTTTTAATGCGATAAAAGGAGTTGTCACTCCTTGGCAGAAGAAATTGGAGGTTTTAGGTACGGGTTATAATGTAAAACTTCAAGGTGAAGATTTAATATTTAAGATAGGGTTTTCTCACGTCGTAATCTTTAAAAAAGAGCCCCAGATTGAATTTAAGGTAGAGGGAGACAATAAAGTGGTGGTAATGGGCCCGGATAAACAGCTGGTTGGTCAAGTAGCCTATCAAATAAGGATGCTGAAGCCGCCTGATGCTTATAAAGGAAAGGGTATTAGATACGAAGGGGAGAAAGTTAAACTTAAACCAGGTAAAAAAGTTAAGGCAACCACAGGTGCCACGGTTTAACTCTGAAGTTGATCAAAGATCACTTCAGGCAATTAAATTATGGTAAAAGTAAACAAAAATCGAGAACAAAGAAGAAAAAAAAGGATCAGTTCTAAGATATTTGGGATGAAGGAAAAACCGAGAATTTCTGTTTTTGCATCGAACCGGTACACTTACTCCCAACTCATCGAAGACTCTGACAGAGTGACGCTTATTTCCTATTCAAGCCTAAAATTAGCTCGATCAAAAAATTATAAAAAAGACAAAAAAGTGGAAGAAGCAAAGACAGTTGGGTTAGAGTTAGCAAAGAAAGCCAAGGAATTGGGAATTAAAAAAGCAGTATTTGATCGTGGAAAATATTCCTATAAAGGAAGAGTAAAAGCATTAGCAGAAGGATTGAGAGAAGGAGGACTAGAGATATGAAATTTCTAATTTCTAATTTCTAATTTCCAAAATAACTATGGCAGAGCAAAAATTGGAAGAAGAAAAAAAATACGAAGAGAAAGTTTTATTGATAAAACGAGTATCAAAAAAGATACCGGGGGGAAATTATGTTACCTTTTCGGCTCTTGTAGCGGTGGGAGATAAAAAAGGAAAAGTTGGAATTGGTCTGGCGAGAGGACTTGAGGTACCGATAGCTATTCAGAAAGCGATAAAGTATGCGAAAAAACATTTTATAGCAGTTCCTCTTTTTAAGAATACGTTTCCCCATGAAATTAAAGTTAAATATAAGGCGGCCTACATTTTGTTCAAGCCTGCTTCAGAAGGGACAGGCTTAAAAGTGGGAAGCGTTGCAAGAGTAATTTTGGATCTTGTTGGAATAACCAACGCCTCGGGAAAGATCATCGGCTCACGTAATCAGATAGCAAATACCTATGCGGTAATGGAAGCGCTAAAGAAATTAAAACCGAGGAAGTTAGAGGTTAAAAGTGACACGAAGCGTCATCCCGAACTTGTTTCGGGATCTAAATCAGATGCTGAACCAAGTTCAGCATGACACAACAAAATGGATAATATTTTTAGTCATTTAGTAAAACTAGTTTCAAAAAAGAAAAAGAGACTTGGTCGTGGTTTAGGAAGTGGAAGGGGAGCAAAATCAGGCAGGGGAACAACGAGACATCAAAAAGCTAGGGAAAGCATTCCTTTACATTTCGAAGGAGGGCAGGCTCGAATGGTGAAGAAATTTCCCCTTCTTAGGGGGAAAGGGAGAAACAAACCCAGAATAGTAAAAAAATTAAAAAAGAAAAAATTCTATGAAAGAAATAATCGATAAAATCAAATTATTATTACGTGACCCGCAATTAAAAAGGAAATTATTCTTCACTTTATTTATATTTCTTATTTTTCGTATTTTTGCCTTTTTACCAGTTCCAGCGATAGACCTTCCAAAACTCAGGACTTTATTTGCTCAAAATCAATTTCTCTCTCTATTGGATATTTTTTCTGGAGGAACGTTGATAAATTTTTCGGTGATGGCTTTAGGTTTGAATCCTTATATCAATGCATCTATTATTATTCAACTTTTAACAGCTATTTTTCCTCGATTAGAACAACTAAGCAAAGAAGGTGAATATGGAAGATATAAAATTAATCAATATACTCG
>JACQRR010000050.1 GCA_016206365.1 Candidatus Roizmanbacteria bacterium
CATTCACAGAGTTTTAATGTGGGTTTAAGTGTTTCTCCTCATATTATTGACATCCGAGAACGCTGTCAAATAAATAATAGATTTATTACTGAAGATGAATTTACACAAACGTTTCTAGAAATTATTCCTGCAGTTGAAGAAACTAATAAATCAAAATATGGACGAGCCAGCTATTTTGATATATTGATTGCTTTTGCATTCTATCTTTTTTGGAAAAAAAGAGTTGATTTTGCCGTCATTGAAACCGGCTTGGGAGGTTTATACGATTCTACTAATATCGTTAAAAACAGTAAAAAAATAGCAGTCATAACAAAAATCGGTCTTGATCATCAGTGGTATTTAGGAAATACATATTCAAAAGTTGCCTTTCAGAAAGCCGGAATAATCCAAAAACGTAATAACGTCGTTACCATAGATCAAAAACAATCTGTGATTGATGTTTTTAATCAAAGAGTCCAGGAAAAAAGAGCTAAACTTTATCTAGTTAAGCACGGTGTTAATATTCAAAACATAAAGATTGACCAAAATAAAACACAGTTTGACTTTCAGTTTCAAAATCTAGAATTACCCAAAATTAAACTTGGGCTTATTGGCTACCATCAGGCTGAAAATGCTGGAGAAGCTCTAACTTCCTTATCTATCGCTAGCAACCTTTATCATTTTAAAATTAAAAAGGGTCAAATCTACAAATCATTACGGACCGCTTTTGTTCCAGGGAGGTTTGAAATTATTCTGGCCAACAAACGTGACATAATTATCGATGGAGCACACAATCAGCAAAAAATGAAAACATTCCTCAAAAGTCTTATTGCTATCTATCCAAATATAAAATTTAACTTTCTTATTTCTTTCTCTTCGGGAAAAGATCAAATCACGACCATGGAAGAGATGCTTAAAAAAATCATCTCCTATGCAAAACATATCTACTTAACAGAATTTACACTCGTTAAACAAGATAATAATCATAAGGCTGTTGCCTATGCTCGTATACAGCATGTCCTTGCTAAATTACATTTTACAAATTATACTCATATTAAAGATAGCGCTTCTTTTCTTCATAAATACGCAAAGCGAGAAGGAAACCCTTTGGTAATTACTGGCTCTTTATATTTGATAAGTAGCCTCTATCAAAATATTCAAAAATTAAAAATGAGCTAGTTTGAGTAAGATATTAATAATTGAATTTTTTTAAATCAACTGTTATTCTTTCACCAACATGAAATATCTTAAAAAAACCGATCCGGAAATAGCCAGATTAATTAAACTGGAAGAAAAGCGCCAGGAAGAAACTCTGATGATGATTCCCTCTGAAAACTATGCATCAGAGGCCGTTATGGAAGCGTTGGGAACTAGACTAACAAATAAATATTCTGAAGGATACTCAAACGCCAGATACTACCAAGGAAATAAAATAATAGATCAAGTTGAAACGCTTTGTATAGAACGAGCTAAAAAACTTTTTAACGTGCCTTATGTCAACGTTCAACCATATTCAGGTTCTCCTGCAAATACAGCCGTTTTTTTTGCACTTTTAGAACCAGGGGATAAAATAACAGGTCTTTCACTACCAAGTGGTGGACATTTGACTCATGGAGTTCCAAAAGTTACCTTCTCCGGAAAATATTTCAATAGTGTTCAATACGACGTAGCAAAAAACGGTTGGATCGACTACGATCAACTCGAAAAATTTGTCTTAAAAGAAAAGCCGAAATTGATTGTTGCAGGAACTACTCATTATCCCCGTAAACTGGACTTCAAGCGCTTCGCAAAAATTGCAGAAAAAGTAAATGCGTTTTTAATGGCTGACATTTCCCATGTTGTTGGAATGGTAATTGCTGGAGTTTATCCCGATCCCGTTCCTCATGCCCACGTTGTTACAACAACCACCCATAAAACTTTAAGAGGACCAAGAGGGGCGATTATTTTAGTTACAAATAAAGGATTAAGGCGGGATCCGGATATGGGTAAGAAAATAAATTCGGCAATTATTCCAGGACTACAGGGCGGCCCACACAACAATGTAACCGCAGCGTTAGCCGTAGCCTTTAAAGAAGCCAGTAAAAAAAGCTTCACCCACTATAATGAACAAATTGTAAAAAATGCAAAAGTGTTGGCAAACGATCTTGTTAAAAAGGGATATGATTTACAAAGCGGAGGAACTGATACCCACGTCATGGTAATTGATCTTCGAAAACAGAAAATTCTTGGCAATACGGCAGCTGAAGCATTGGAAGAAGCTGGTATTGTTCTAAACCGCAACAAAGTTCCATTTGATACTAATCCGCCTTTTTATCCTTCGGGGATAAGAATGGGGACACCTGGATTAACTAGTAGAGGGATGAAAGAAAAGGAAATGAAGCTTATTGCTTCATGGATTGACGAGGTTCTTAAAGGAATTTCAATAACCAAAAAAGGATTAAATTTAGATATATCAAAAGAACGCAAAAGATCCATTCGAGAACAAATAGTTTATTCAACAAAAGTTCTTAAAAAAATAAATCAGGAAGTCAAAAAACTCTGCAAGAGATTTCCGGTAAGAAGAGCCTATTGAGGCTCTTCTTCCTTTTTAACTCAAAATAATTTATAATAACTGCATGTCGCTTGGTTGGAGATATCTTTATCAACTTATCGCTGCAAATATCGTAATGATTTTTGTTCTCGCTTTTAAATTTAACAGTCTACCACCACAAATCCCTTTATTCTACTCAAAATCGCTTGGAGAAGATCAGCTAGCAGATACGTGGTTTATTCTCATTCTGCCTTTATTCATGAACTTGCTCTTTTTCTTAAACAACTTTTTTTATAGACGTTTCTATAGAAATAATATCTTTGTTAAAAAAATTTTCCACTATCTCAATCTTTTAATTATCGTTAGTTTTACTTTAATCTTTGCAAAAATAATTTTCCTAATTACTTAAATTATTTTACTATGATTAATCTGATAGTCCTTCTTATCGCCACTCTAACTTCATCCCTCTTTACAATCCCGGCAATATACTTTGCTAAAAAGTTTAATTTGGTTACAGACAAAAATAAGAGGATTCATCCAGCTCACACCCATACGGGTATTATTCCGAGAGGCGGAGGCATCCCCATATATCTTGCTCTTTTTACATCTGTTCTAATTTTTCTTCCTTTAAACAAAATCATCTTTGGAATTCTATTAACGTCGGGAATATTGGTTCTCGTTGGAGTTTTAGATGATTATTTTGATCTTTCGCCTTATTTGCGATTTTCATTAAATCTGCTGATTTCTGCGGCAGTGATTGGGTTTGGATTAGGAATTCCTTACATTTCCAATCCGTTTGGTGGGGTGATAAAGCTTGATCAATGGCAACTTTCTTTCGACCTTTTCGGCAGCCACTCTGTCTTGGTTCTTGCTGATATTCTTGCGATTATTTGGCTCACTTGGATCATGAATATGGTCAACTGGAGCAAAGGCGTGGATGGACAACTTCCAGGATTTGTCGCAATCGCTGCTTTTTTCTTAGGATTACTTTCCCAGAGGTTTACCGCCCACGATATAAGTATTCAGTCAGTTACTCTGTTTTCTTTCATCGTTTCAGGTATTTTTTTGGGATTTCTACCCTTTAATTTTTTTCCCCAAAAAATAATGCCAGGCTATGGCGGTGGAGCTTTAGCTGGATTTTTGTTAGGGATTCTTTCTATCCTCTCGTTCGGTAAAATAGGCACCGCAGTTTTAATCTTAGCTATACCAACTATTGATGCAGTATATGCAATAATTCGAAGAGTCAAAAATAAACAATCTCCTTTTCGTGCTGATTGGGGTCATTTTCATCATAAACTTTTGGAGCTTGGCTGGGGAAAACGAAGAATTGCGATTTTTTATTGGTTGGTTTCGATAATTCTAGGAACAGCGAGTCTCTTTCTAAAAGGTTTAGAAAAATTCATTGCTTTTATTACCTTAGCAATAGTTCTTCTTGTTTTTATACTAATAATTGAGAACGTGAAGAAGGTAAAAGTGTTAGAATACTAACACGTTAACCCGTTAACGCGTTAACGTGCTAACGAGTTTTATGAAATATTACATCAAGACCTTTGGTTGTCAACAAAATAAGGCCGACTCTGAGCGAATTAAATCAGCCTTTCAAGCTCGTGGTATGAAACCCGCCCGAGGGTATAAAGACGCCGACTATGTCGTTATCAACACTTGTATGGTTCGCCAATCAGCCGAAGATCGCGTATATGGACTGGTGAGGAATCTAGGAAAATTAAAGATGGAAAATGGAAGATTGAAGATAATCGTTACAGGTTGCATGGTTGGATTGGCTTTCAGGGATAAAACTGGTAGATACTTGCAGAGAATAAGAGAAAGGATGCCTGAAGTAGACGAGTTTATGCCTATTGAGGAGGTAGGATTTGATAACCAGCCTGTCCGTCAAGACCACGAAAATGCTTGGGTGCCTATCTCAAATGGCTGCAACAATTTTTGCACTTTTTGTGTCGTGCCATTTACACGAGGAAGAGAAATCAGCAGACCTTATGAAGATATCATTTCAGAATGTCTACATTTAAAATTAAAAGGATATAAAAATATAACCCTGTTGGGCCAAAATGTAAATTCCTACGGAGCTGATCTTATTATTGGTGAAAAAAACATACAAGTAATGAGAGACCTTGACAAAGTTTATTTTCAAGCAAGCGATAGAACCTCAGCGGTTGAGGAGGAGCGAAGCGACGGGAAAACCGCGGAGGTTAAATGGACTGGCAAAAAAATAACACCAGTCTTTGTGAAACACCTCGGCCGCTATCGAATCCCAACACTATTCCCCTATCTCCTCGAGTCGGTGGCTAAGATTGGTTTTGAAAAAGTTGACTTTATCTCTTCAAATCCTTGGGATTTTTCAGACGAACTTATCGATGTTATTGCAAGTAAAAAAAACATCACGCGTTTAATTCATTTACCAATACAATCAGGGGATAATAATGTTCTAAAGCGCATGAATCGCTGGTATAAAACTGAAGAATATCTGCGGATAATAAATAAGCTTAGGAAAAAAGTTCCCGAAATTAAGTTTTCCACAGATATTATTGTCGGTTTCTGCGGAGAAACCGATGAAGAATTTCAAAATACAGTCAGACTAGTAAAACTCGTAGGCTATGAAAAAGCTTACATTTCCATGTACTCCCAGCGCCCCATGACCGCAGCCACCAAAGTCTTCAAAGATGACGTGTCGCATGCTGTAAAAAAACAGCGCTGGCAAATTCTAGAAAATTTGATAAATAAACCCATCCTGAAGATTACTTTTAAATCAACAGGTACCATCTTGCACGCACCTGCATCTTAGATGGTGTATATTAATTTTTATATTTACGAACGAGTCTTGAGTTAATTTTTAATTGCTCCAAGACCTGCTTTATAGTTCTTTCTAATCCTTTAATTTTATTTGTTTCCAAAAAATTTTCCACTTTCATTTCCTTTCTAATTCCACAAATTGGAATAATTGACTGCAAAATCCTTCGCAAAAGCATATTTGCCATTCCACCCGAGCGCTTAACCAACAGAGACCAATTCCTCAAAAGCCAGTCTAGCACAATTTCTTTTGCCTTCGGATTTCTCGCTGTTGAACTTACTATATAGGGAAGAAATGCAAACGGTACGTCTTGTTGGAATGAATATTCCAACGTTTCTTTAATCAATTTTTTATTCTTACTGTTACCTAGAGCCATTAAAAATTTTGCTTTTTCTTCCTGAACTAACGAGGTCTTATAAAGGTTTTTAATGATTCGGTGATTTGATTCGTTGAACCAAACAGACGATGAGTATACTATGGCTCTTAAATCCGGATGGAGCGATTTTTCATTCTCCAGATAACGTAGAAATTTTTTATTTACAAAACTGGCAACTTCTTTATCTTCAAATAAAGTCAAAGATGATAAGGCAGCGGCCCGCAAATAACTATCCAGAATATTTTCGTTATTTTCTGGTTCATAACCAACCAATTCTAAAGCTCTCTTTGAATATTTTATAGCCAATTTTTTCGAAGTTTCATCTCGCATGAGCAAAAATATACCTGTCAATTTTGAGATGATATAATGCAATAGGATACTTGACTCTTCTTTTATAAAAAATGAGTCGATAAAATGATATAGATTCTGAAGATCTATTTTGCCAGCTAAAATAAGTGCAAAAAGATCATGAATCAAGCCAAGCTTTTCAGAATTTTTCAGACCAGCTAAATTTTTTCCTAAATTTTCAAGCAAATCTTCTGAGTATTCAGTAATAAAAAAACTTAAATAATTTTTATTTATATTTAAATAATTCATTTCTTTTACCATTTTAATTTCTTTAACTTTATTTTCCAAAAGGAATATACCATCTTGATGCCGGGCGTCATCTAGATGGTATGGGATAAACCATAACTGTTTCATACCAGAAGGCTCCTCATCGAATAAAAATCTGTTTTGTCTAAGACTGATAATATTATTTTTCAATTCTATTTTAATCATCGGAAATCCGACTTGAGTAACGTATTTTTGCATCATGTCAAGAATCGGTTTAGCCGAAATATTCTCGAGAGTTCGCCATAAATCTTTAGCTTCAGCATTGTTATATTGATATGCTTTAATATATTTCCTCAAACCGTCTCTAAAGTCTGTTCCCCTCAAGTAAAGATCCAACATCCGCAGAATGCTTCCCCCTTTTTCATAAGCAATCTCGTCGAAAAGCTCCTCCAATTCTGATGTATTTTTTACTGTCACTTTGATTGGATGTGACGACTTCAAACTATCTAGGGTCATACCCTCAAATACTGTATCTGTTATATACTGATCCCAAACCTTCCATTCTGGCCAATGATAATCCGTAACTTTATATGCCATATAGGTCGCGAAACTTTCGTTGAGCCAGAGATCATCCCACCACTTCATCGTGACTAAATTCCCAAACCACTGATGGGCAATTTCATGAGCCACAACCTCTGCAATTCTTTGCATTGTGGCTTTTGAACTTTTATCGGGATAAAACAAAAGTGCATTTTCTCTAAATGTAATTGCTCCCCAATTTTCCATCGCACCAGTTGCAAATTCAGGTACAGCAATCAAATCCAATTTTTTCAGTGGATAAAGATAGTCAAAATATTCTTCAAAATATTCCAAGGAATTCTTTGCGCATTCTAAGGCAAACTTACCATATTGTTTTTTCCCCGGAGTAGTAACCACCCTAAGAAGTATGTCTTTGTATTTATCCTCTAAAAACTCAAACTCTCCGATGCCAAGATACAATAAATATGTTGACATTAAAGGAGTAGTCTCAAATATAACAAGCTTTTTATCTTTAAGCATTGTCATTCCGGCACTTCGACTTTGCTCAGTGTCTTGAGCCGATTCGGTCTGAGCCTCACGGTCGAAGACTTGTCGAAAGACTTGTCCGGAATCGTTGTTTGAAACTACGATTCTGGAGTCG
>JACQRR010000002.1 GCA_016206365.1 Candidatus Roizmanbacteria bacterium
CGCATAGATCGTGAGAGTTCGACTCTCTCCCGCGGCACATATAGCCGACCTAGCTCAATGGTAGAGCAATTCTTTTGTCAAGAATAGGTTGCAGGTTCGAGCCCTGTGGTCGGCTCCAGAGCCCATAGTTCAACGGATAGAATAAGTCCCTTCTAAGGATTAGATGACAGTTCGATTCTGTCTGGGCTCACCGATGTTAAAAAATCAAATTTCAAATATCAAAAAAAGATGAATAAAATTATTCCTGTTCCTTTTGTACTCGCGATTATTCGATATAAAAGTAAATATCTTCTTACAAAAAGAGAGGAAGTAGACCCAAGAGACCCCAAAGGTTTTTACGGAAAATGGCAGCTGCCAGGCGGCGGAATTGATTTTAACGAAACTGCAGAAGAGGCTGTTTTAAGAGAAGTTAAAGAAGAGGTAGGTATGGATGTAAAAATATTTTCTTTAGTACCTTATATAATTAATTCATTAAGAAATAATTGGCAAGGTCACGGAATTATTTATTTATGTCATCCTAATAAAGATAATTTAAGAGTAAAACTTAATTCTGAGTCCAAATCATTCGGATGGTTTTCACATAAAGAGATTAAAACTTTAAAAACTCTTCCCGGAGTCAAAGAAGTTATTAAAACGGCAGAAAAAATTACTTAAATATCGTTATATCGATATAACGATATGTGAGATCTCAAAGTCTTACAGGTAAATTAAGCCTTTTTAATAATGCCATTCTATACTTTAAAAGCAAGAACCAGGTAATTAAGTCTTCAGCTTCTTCTCTGTAGTCTTCTACGCCAGAAGAATAGAATTGCGTTATTATGCGAAGTGATCTTGAGGTTGATTCTAAATTTGGATTAAATTGTTTGGCAAAATCAAATGAATGTAATCTTATTTTCCAAAAATAGTCATCAGTTAAAGATTGAATGTCAGTTCTGAAATCGGGAGTACCAGGAATATATGCCACATTAGGTTCTTGCCCACTGTTATTAGCTAATCTTGTTAGAGGACCAACTGCAAAAGGAAATTCTAATGTTTTCCTCCAGATTAATTCAGGTGAAGCCGTATCTCTACCATTTGCTTTCATCCAGTTGAATCCCACCTGGAGCAAATCAGTTTCTGCAGCATCAAAATATGGAATATAAATTGATCTGATACCAACAACTGTATCGACAAAATCTTCATTGAGAAAATTCCTTATAGTTCTTGAGGGAGAAGATTCGGTTCTAAAATCTGGTTTTGGAAGCAAATGAAGAAAGCTGCTTTGCCTATATGCTAACTCCATAAAAATTAGTGGGCGAGAGAGGAGTTGAACCTCCATGCCTTACGGCGCAGCCTCCTCAAGACTGTGCGTATACCAGATTCCGCCACTCGCCCATATTCTATTGGTCGGTTTTAAAGTTTATTAAGTAAAAAGTCTATAATGATCTAAACAACGATTCTGGACAAGCCAGAATGACAGATTGACTTAATTGGCTTTATAAAGTTTATAACTTTATGAATCTGACGAACTAATTATACTATTTTCTTTTTATCGTGTAAACGTAGGGAAAGTAGAGGAAAACGGCCGGAGGGTCGTCGGCTAGGATTTTTTGAAACTCTTCATAAAATTTTTTTCTTTCTTCTAGGGAACTTGTGTTTCTGCCGTCTTCTAAAAGCTTATCTATTTTTAGATTTTTGTACCCTCCCAGGTTTCCTTGGCTTTGAGTTGAGTGCCAAAAAAAATATTGGTCAGGGTCAGGCGGAACATTCCAAAACGCTAAGAAGAGATCGAAATTATTGGGTTTATCTGAAGATAAGAGTTTCAAGTTAAGCGTGAGACCTACATCTTTGAGATTCTGGGCAATTTGTTCGGCATAATTAAGATAGTCATAATAGCTAAAAAAATTTAATTGCGCTGATTCGCTTGAGCTTATTGTTTTTTTCAAATTCTTTTCTGCTGCTGACTGATCAAAAACAGGATTTTTAAGATTAAGGCTATACGCCCATGAGATGGGAGTAATTGGTCCAAGCGCTATTTCACCAAGATCTCTAAACTGGCTTTTGTCTATTGCCTGAGTCATAGCCTGTCTAACCTCCTTTTGCTTTAAAATTTGATTGCTAAGGTTAAAAAATAAGGTTAGCAGTCTAGTGTAATCGACCGATTTAATTACCGAGGTGTTTTTCCATTTTTGAAAGATGTCAGCAAGGCTTTTTTTCGAGATAATCATCTGGTTTATTTTTGAAGATTTGTAGGCGTTGACAAGCTCTGTTTCTGATTTATAAAACTTATAGACTATAAAGGGAAGGTCTTTTTTATTTGGGCTCAACGATAGCTCAACAATTGAGCCAAACCGAGATTTTATACGGTCTACCTTGTATAAGCCGGCTACCCCAACAAGAGGCGAGCGAATAATTGGTTTTTTTAGATAGGTAGGGAAAATGGGGAGAGAATTTTTTAGCCTAAAATATATAGTTTTATCGTCGATAACTTTAGTCTCTATGTCTTTAAATTGATATGGTATATCATAGGCGCTAAATTTTTTTCCATTTGACCAGATTAGGCCATCTCGAATATGGAAACGATACTCTTTTCCATCGTCGCTGGTTTCCCAGGTTGAAGCAACAGCGGGAACAAATTCACCTTTCTCGTTTATAAATAATAGACCATTGGAAATTTTATTCGTGACTTCATCAGGAATTGTATTTAGATCATAATCTCCAACCAAGCCTATTATATCTTTCTTTGTCAATAAAAGCGTTTGGATGTAGGGAGAAAAAGAGATGAGGCTTATTATTATAATAAAACTGAGAAGAAAGCTAAGAAGTATAATTTTAAGATGTTTTTTGATGAATTCAATCGTCAACCAATAATAGTAGCGAAAAGTTTTTTTTGAAATTGTCATAACCTGCGCACCCTCAGGGTGTGATTAGTGATTATTTAATAAATAAATTAATTCCAGAAACGATGAAGAATAATATGATTAAAAATACAGTTAGCCGGAGTGTAAGCTTTTCTATCCCTCTTCTGGTTTGAAACATCTCTCCGCCCCCTCCCCAAGCGCTTCCCAGACCTGCTCCTCGGCCTTGAATCAAAATAAGAACAACTACTATAATACTTAAGATTATATTGATAAAAAGTAATACGTTTTTCATAAGATTGCTTCCAGAAAGTTAATTATAAACGATAATGATAGAGAAGATAATAGAATATTCAGTAAATATCCTACGTGAAAAGACTTTATTGTGATACTGTAAAATGTAAGACCGGGGAAGTCCCAGGGTTTGATCTGAACCAGCGAAAAACGAGTGATAAAAAAATAGAAAAGTAGAAAATAGAGGATAGAAGATAGAAAGCCTAGAGTTAGCCAATTAATAGGGAGTAGTATTAGCCTAGCAATTGGCATCACAAAGTAATAGAAAACGGTAATAAGAAGTACGATTTGGATAAAGATAGTAGGATTAAAGTTGATTCTAAATCCTTTGTTCCACAAAGATGTGAGATAAAGAGCAACCGCGGAAAAAATAAGCATACGGGAAATTTTTTTCATTTTATAAAAGTTTAGAAAAATTACAACTATTTCACGAGTTTCGCAGTTGTCATTCTGACCCCGACGTAACGTCGGGGGAAGAATCTCTTGCGAATGCCAGGTACAGGACTGTACCTGGCGAATGCAAG
>JACQRR010000052.1 GCA_016206365.1 Candidatus Roizmanbacteria bacterium
AATTAATTATATTGTTAAAACAAAAAGGTCAATCCTGCTTGATTTGTATGCCTTAAGAAATGTCTTTGCTCATGCAGATCGGGAAAAATACATTGCCGAAGTTAAACAAATTGCTTTTAAGGAAATTGAAAACATTATCCAATTATTAGATAAACCGCCAACCGTTGGCGAAGTTTTCAGGAAAAAAGTGTACTACGTAAATTTAGACGAAATTGTAGAAATTGTTGTCAAAGAAATGAAAGATAAAATATATACTCATGTGCCTATTTACCACGAAGGTAAATTTTGGGGAGTATTTTCTGAGACTACTCTTCTTTCTTGGTTGGTAGATAATATCAACGAAGGCCAGGCTCAATTTTATAAAAAACAAGTTAAAGATGTTAATAAAAAATATTTGTTTAATGATACAAACATTGTCGATTTTATTCCCACAAACAAAAGCATCTTTGAGATTCCGGAACTTTTCAATAAAGCGATTACTAAAAATAAAAGACTAGGAGCTCTATTGATTACTGAAGATGGGAGAAAAGACTCAAGTCCTATTGGAATAATTACCGCCTGGGACTTACCTGTTATTGATAGATATATAAGTAAATTAGACGTATGACATTTACCGGGTTTATTCCCCAGAAATTAGAAATAAAAGGTAAGCCTTGGTTGAGTATTTTCCCCAAGAATGTTCTTATAACAACAGCTGATAAAAATCAAATATATCAGATAGAAATTCATTATGTAAAATATCTGCCTGATTTTTCTTCTTATAGAGAAAACGGACAAAGTCAAAGCATGAATTATATCAGCGAAGTTGATGCAAATTTTTATTTGAAAATCACCTACAACAAAAAAGATTTTTCCTATAGAGGTGAAAAATATTATAAAGAAAAACCTATAGCTTTAGCATTTGCTAAAGGTTGGAATTTATTTTTTATGAAAGTGTCATTCATAGGCATTGAAAAAAATGAAAAATATGAAAAATAAATATATTAGAAGACCTTACTACAGGCAAAAACCTAATATAAAAGAGGTTATTATAACTCTTTTAATAATTTTTCTTCTACTTTTTCTAATGAATTTAAATTCTTATCGTTAAAAAACTAAATAAAAATTAACTAGCATAAAATTTTCTGACGATCGGTACTAAACCTAAGAAGTTTTGAACAAATAAATAATTATCTGCTCCAAATAGCAAGTTGTTGGGATTTTGCATTATTTTCAGCAGCAAGAAGTTCATCTTGATATTTTATCTTTGCTCGTTTTTCATAAAGCACAACCTTAGCTAGTCCATTTCTCACAAGTTCAATATTGAGGTTTACTCCGTCAACAAATACATAGCCTAAAAGTCTTCCAAACTTGTCTTGCTTGTATTTTTCTTCTTGGACAAGTGTGATTTCTTTGTTTAAGACGAGACTCTCTGTAAATTGTTTTGCTTCAGAATAGTATGATTCTTTTTTCTCTGGCGTTGATATCCCATACAGTCTAACCTCTTTTCCATTTTTAAGCTGAACTGTATCACCGTCAACGACACGGCTGACAATAAGCTTTTCTGAAATTTGTGTTTCTTGATTTGATGTTGTTTGAGATTTTTGTGATTGATATAGACTCCCGCCAAGAAAAGAAAGAATTGAAATTACAAAAACAAGGATTAGAGAGATTGGGGAAGCAAGAGGAATCTGTGAAAAAGAAGAAAGACTTTGAGATCTTTTTTTCATTTTTCTTTGGCGTCCCGAATAATAATCTTTTTTCCTTTCTTTTCTAACTCAAGCTCAAGATTCTGATCTTGTCTCCAGTGGAGTGATTTCAAAAACTCTCGAGGAATTACCAAAGCCTTTGAGTATTTACCAGTTGATGTAAGCTTACGGATAAGTTTCATAATCCTATACGATCATTGTAATCAAAATCATCTGGAGATTGCAACTTGTTGCAAAAGATTAAGTTGTTTCCCCTCTCCTTTCCAGAAGGAGAGGGGATCAAGGGGAGAGGATAATAAATTGGGTCGATGACATGCCGCTCCCCCTGCCCCCGTGCAAAGAAAGCTAAAAGGAGGGAGTGCGTGAATGGGAAAGAGACATAGCACTCCCGACTCACGAAGTGCCGATCTGGTTATATGATAGATAGAGAATTGAGATTGTTGATTACGGTTGATGACAGTCGGCACGCCCATAACATAATCCCAATGGTTACTAAATTGTTTACATCCTTTGGCCTACAAAACCTAATCGCAGGGGGAGCGAGGCTCGATCACCTCTTAAAGCTTCTCTAGATACAATAACCAAGATTATCCAAATCACTACCCAAACTCCATAAGAAAGAAATATTATCTTATTAAAATCATCGAGCCGAGCATGTCACCCACGACGTTGCTCGTGTAACAAAACATAACTTCAATAAAAATGAAACTATGTAGACCGATTTCCGAGAAATGGAAATGACCGAGGAAATCGGATTCCCTATCAAAACCTAAGAAAAGTCGGGGGTCTGCGACAAACAACTATGTATTTCTCTCTGGGTATAATTGGTTACCACTTTAGGGTTGGGTGGGATAAAACGGCCGACAGGCCGCAAGTTTACATCTGTTCTCTCCTCTTTATTTCTCCTTCTCTCTTTCCGCCCCAGCCCCATATATATTGTTGCGAGCCCCGACGGGTAAGTCGGGGCGAGCAACACAATACCTCAACTAAAGGGGGTTTGCGGGGGAATACCCCCGCCAACATCTTGAGAGTTTGGCTTAGAGTTGGTAGATCGGTTAAGCGGTTGAGAGTTAGAGGCGGTTGTGGGTCAATAAGTGGATGACCGACTGACGCCAGAGAGTTAGCCAGCGGTTAAGAGGTAGCAAGCGGTAGGGAGTCAACTGGCGTTGGCTGGACTTGGCGGCTTAGGTCAGCTGGTAAGCCGCCCGCCCCAGCCAGACTGGTCAGGAGGTCTGTAGTCTAGTAGGTAAAGGAGTCGGCTGGGTGTGGTCTAGGGTTGTAGGTCTTAAACCATCAGCTCTGGTCGCCATCCCTGTGGGGGTCCCCAGCGCCCGTTCTGGAAGCTCGCCATGTCGCAAAATTTCCTGCGATCTGTCGCAAAAAGAGGTAGAATTTTAATCAGATGTTCTCTTTATCCGTTTTTGATAAAATAGTTTCGAGCGATGTGGTATACTCGCTCCCTTTTGCGACTTGTCGGGGCGGCACAAAGTGCCGCCCATGGTTTCTGCCAGCTGCAATGCACTATTTAGCTTGTTATGGCAAGCTAAAATGTGAAATATAATTATCATCTTTCAGATAATCTATCCCTCTTTTCAAAAAGATTTTAGAAGCAAAAAAACAATTCATTCATAATAATTTTCCCGATTAAAATCGGGATGATGCGATTTCATTTTCCCCCGCCGTGGCGGGGGGTCTTTGCCCAAACGTAATTAAATGTCCGCTGGTAAAATATCCCATCATAAGTACCCAATCTATACTTGCACTATGCTTCGTATTGACTTAGTAATGACTATTGATATTGATATGTTTTGATACGTTGACAACAATTTATAGAGTTTTATTATTAA
>JACQRR010000053.1 GCA_016206365.1 Candidatus Roizmanbacteria bacterium
TATGTTTGATAAACCGCTGGCCATCGTTGACGTGGAAACAACCGGGATGAGCGGCATTTACGATCGGGTGATAGAAATAGGCATAATCAGAGTAGAAAATAACGAGGTTACCGAAGAGTTGAACACGCTGGTCAATCCGCAAACTTATGTGTCTCCATTTATCGAGAGCTTCACAGGAATTAAGAAAGAAGAGTTGGAGGAAGCTCCTACTTTTTCGGACCTCTCAGAACAGGTCTATAGTTTATTAAATGAGGCTATATTGGTAGCTCATAATGCTAGATTTGACTATAGTTTTATCAGGCGTGAATTTAAGAGATTGGGCATTACATTTTCTTCAAAAACTCTCTGCACTGCCCAACTCTCGCGCAGACTTTTCCCAGAGCATAGGAGTCATGGTTTATCAGCGCTGATAGAACGATTTAATCTCGCCTGCGACAATCGACACAGAGCTTATAGTGACGCCCTAGTCTTATGGCAATTCATCCAAAAGTTAAAAGAATCGGTTTCTAAAAACAGATTGGCAAAAATAATCAAGATATTATTGAGATCCTCGTATAGCGGCAATGAATATATCAAGCAACAGATAGAAGAGTTGCCGGAGAATACCGGCGTGTATGCTTTTTATGATAAAGACAGTGTTCCGCTCTATGTTGGCAAAAGTAAAGATATCAAGGAAAGAGTGATTTCCCATTTCACAATCGACTATCAATCTTCAAGGGGATTGAGCATGATCAAAAAAATAGAAAGGATAGATCACTTTAAAACAGCTGGCGAGCTAGGCGCTTTGTTGTTGGAGTCAAGATTAATCAAAGAACTTATGCCGATTTTCAATCGGCAACTGAGACGAAAAAAGGAATTTATTGCGGTTAAGAAATATATAAATAACGAGGGTTATTTTAGTTTAAAATCTGAGATTTTGGATACTATAGATCTGACTAATTTAGAAGACATCTTGGGAGTATTTAAAAGTAAAAAGAGCGCAAAAGAGGCCATCTTGCATTTGGCAAAAGAATATAAGCTTTGCTCAAAGATATTAGGCGTCGAGAGTACGAATTCGTCGTGTTTTGCTTACAAGCTAAGAAGATGCAAGGGAGCCTGCATAGGTGAAGAGTTACCTAAAAAATATAATGCGAGATTCATCATCGCCCATTATGAGAACAAACAGTTTAGACCATGGCCTTTTTCCGGAGCTATAGAAATATTTGAAAAAAATGAAGAAGAGGAACTTTATGAAACATTTATGATTGATAAGTGGTGTCTTATTGATAGCGGTAACGAGCTTGATTTTGACTTGGATACCCACAAAATTATTTCCAGCTTTATTAAACACCGATCTCCTAATTACAGAGTCTTGGGTTAAATTCTCATGAGAGTGTTTTATAATCTTCCTGTGAGACGTAAAGACTGGATATTAATATCATTTCTTATCATCTTTTATCTTGTAATCCTTTTTCTTTTTAAAAGAAGCATCTTTTCCTACAGATTTGATAAGAAATTAATTGACCGATATTTCTTATCTCAAGATATACCACACGAAGTTAAGGGTAAAAGACTCTTCCTCTCAGACAATGAAATCTATATGGCTACAGGATATCTTTATGCGAAAGGCGCCGATCCTTCGGTATATAACTTTGACCATCCTCCGCTTATTAAATATCTATTTGGTTACTCGATTCTTTTTTTGGGAAGCCCATACCCAGTCCAGGTGCTATTTGGAGTCGCAGTTTTATTGTTGACCTATTACCTTGGGTTAAGAGTTTTTCAATCTCCCGGCATTTCATTTTTTGCCTCTTTCCTACTTACGATAGATCCTCTATTTTTAGATATTTCGTCTGCCAGTCTCCTCGATCTTGGAGAGGCGGTTTTTTTATTGATGTATATGATATCGATGTTATTTTTCAAACGCAACTTTATCTTCCAAGGCATAATCTTAGGTCTATTGGCAGGAGCAAAATCATTGGTAAGCCCGTTATTTTTTGTTACAATTTTATTGTTCTACCAATGGTATAAAAAAGAGTTAAAGATTAAGGAGTACTTTCTTCATCTCGTCGTTGCATTTGTGGCCTTTTCCTTCCTCTATACAAGAACTTTCTTGGAGAGAGGTGGAGAGTTCAATATTATTTTTTTTATACTCAAAACGGTTAAATACCGCATTCAACACAATATTACTTCATTGCCCGGTTCTTCACTTTTACTTTTCTTGACGGGTTTTTTTCAAACATGGTGGGATGAAAAAGGGCTTCTAAGAGAAAAGGTCTGGACCGTGCTTTGGCCGATAAGCTTCCTAGTGATGACGATAAAAATATACACTGTCTTTCAAATAAAAAAATTGACGATAAAAGATTTATTGACGCTTACGCCCTTTTTATACCTTTTTTACTTAGGAGTGCAAGCCCCATTTGCAAGGTACTTTTTAATCATTCTTCCTTTTTCCTATCTCAGTCTATCAGAATTTATCTGGAGTAATCTTAATAAGCTAATTTTACTTAAAGCGAAGCCGGGTCAGACTCGGCGAAAGAAGTAAAACGTTGATTATACCACTCTATCAACAACTTCATGGCAGAAACAACGTCTCTATTTCTCAAGAAATCAGAGTTTAAACTGTGAATGTTTCAATTAATCAATTAATTAATACATTCGTAACGTTAGTTCGATATATTATTGTAACTTGTTACAATAATAAAATGACAGATGAACAAAATAAAGATACCGCAGCCACAGATAAGCAAGAAGCGTCAACGGCAGACCAATCCTCAGATGCCCCTGATAAAGTAGATTTATCAAGCTTATCTAAAAGACCATTAGTCGAAGAGATAGAGAGAAATAAAGATCGGTATCTTTCTCTAATCAGTGTAACTGAGGAAGAAAAGGCTAATGCTTCGGCCTGTCCTATGAAAGCAGTTGGATTTGAAAACAATCCTTATATAGCTGGTGACGAATTACAAGCAGTTTTAATTAAATTTTTACCCAGACATTTATTGGAAAATTTTCAGCATGCAAAAAAAATAGTTTATTTTAATAAAGCTCTCCGTCCAAAATCTACTGCCAAAGGAACTATAGAAGATGAAGAACTAACTCCTGAAGCAGCAGAAAGAGAATACATAAGGACTCTGGCTATTAAAGTGCACGATGAACCCTTTATTCGTCTTTTTTCCCCCGCGGGAATGTCAAGTGAGAGAGATGTGTTAAGAATTGCTCTTGTTCAAGCAACTATACATGATATAGCTCATGGCATATGGGATTATCATTTTGATTTAGCACAATCTGATAATGAAACAGTATCCCAAGCAGCGCTTGAATGGTTAAATGATTTACAAGAATTAGCTTACAGCGGACCTGCTGTTTCAGCTAAATCGCAGGTATATAGCGATGAATCGGCAGAAAGAGGGAAAGATTTTGGGCAGGAAGAACTGGCTGAGATGGTAAGAATGTATGTTTTTGAACATGATAGGTTTAAAAGTTCAGCTACTAATGGTTTAGGCGGGCATAACAAATATGAATACACTCAGGCATTATTTACTCAAGGCAATTATAGAGGCCACTCTGTGTTACCAGCAGTACTTCCAGTGAGTTAGGTTGGCGGTTATTTCACCTCCAACCAGCCGCCTTCCGAATGTCCAGAAATATCAGGAATGTACATTTGGTACGCTTGAGCTGGTGGATGATGATAACGGCCGGGAGTTGTAGCTCTAACTCTGTAAGTTACTTCGTATACGCCGGGAGGCAGATAATTTGCGAACAGAGTTGTTCGATCATCATGATATTCCTTATGTCCAAAATAGAGTAGTTGATTGCCTTTTTCTTTCAAGCTTGGACTTTCTTTATTTAAGGCGCTTACATTTTTAAGGCTCTCATTTACCGATTCGAGGCCTGCTGGCAAAATATCTTCGATAACCACAAAGCGCCTCTCCTCCGGCGTAACTATAATCAGCCTTACCCACACTTCAGTATTCTCAAAAATTGTATCCATAGGTAATGTCTTCCCCTGGCTGTCTACAAACTCTCTTACTACAACTATGCCTTGCTCCAGCGGCTTAATCTCTGAGAATGGTAGATAGTATTTAAGATTAACATCATAGTACAGGTTCCCTTGGCCGCTTTTGCTTATCTGTAATTTATTTTCTCCTCCGATATTAAGTTGAGATATCGAGATAACATATTGCTCTAATTTAAAGAGATCATCTTTTGTGAACTTTCCTTCTTTTAAGATTTTTCCATTCAATGCTAAACGATAATTTTCATCCACTCTTTGGTCTGCGCGACTCAAAAGTTGAGAAGATATTGCTTTAATTACAGCCGCAGTATCACGAGTTGATGCCCAGTGATTGTCAGTTCTTATGGACATTAAATAT
This sequence comes from Candidatus Roizmanbacteria bacterium, assembly GCA_016206365.1. Classification (GTDB taxonomy): domain Bacteria; phylum Patescibacteriota; class Microgenomatia; order UBA1406; family GWC2-37-13; genus 2-01-FULL-40-13. The sequence continues at coordinate 4,353 of JACQRR010000053.1, forward strand.
CGGACAACTTCAGGAATAAGTGGATTTTTTTTATCAAAGCCTACAAGAGCTTCAAGAATGCTTGCGGTTGTTGAAGTATTGCTTCCCATAAAGTAGTAATCTCTTTTTGGTTCTTCCCAATGGGTTGTGGTTGCCGTTTTCTTTGCCAAGCTTATTAATTCATTAAAGAGTCTTTTGGCCCGGTCTCCCATACCTGAAATATCTTTCATAGCTAGAACAAGATAAGCTCGCGACTCGAGGGAGAGTTCAAAGCGACGCTCAAAAAGATTGGCGGCATAAGACGACATGTTTATCCCTCTTCCTCGTAAAACATAAAGAATATACGCCTGAGTATTAAGCGACACCTCTTTTTTTCCCCGAGCCAGTTGGTTGACCAAATAAGTTTGCGCTCTTTGTAAAGTTTGGTCAGCCACGGTAAACTTATCTTTTTTTGCTTCGAACAAACCTAGAAATGCATAGGCAGTTAAGAATGGATCGCTTTCATTCTCTTGCCACCAACCCCAACCTCCATCTGGATGTTGTTGATTATTTAGTCTTTGAATGCTGTCGTTGATAACCTGTTCTAATTGTCTTGAGTCTATTAATCCATTTTTATCAATTTTGGCATTCTTCAAAATGCGCTGCACAAATACTGCAGGCATAAATCGGCTGGTTATTTGCTCCGCACAGTAATATGGATAGTCAAATAAATAAGCAAGTGCGTTAAAGCTCGCACTACCTAAAGATGGAGAAAAGACTATTGAAGTTTGTCCTTGCGTAGTATCAACCGCTTTGGGCAAAACTATTTTCTCTTGCGCGGTATCTTTTGCTTCGCCAGCAGTTGCCACTACTTCAGGAATGCTATATGATTTTATGGGTAATGTCATTTCTAGTGCATCTCGAAGTCTCTTATCAGATCCTTCTACTGACAATTTAATTTTTGCAGATGCCGCATTCTTAGCGATAGTAGACCAGGTTATTTTTGTTTGAGCTCCATCAGCCAGAACTTGTTGTTTAGTTTTTCCATCTGTTATTTGGATACCTTCTTCCTCAATTTTTGCCGTTATGGTTTGATCCTCCCCGCTTGTATTCACAATGATTGCTCCAAGTTTTGCCTGATCGCCAACTGAAAGAAATCTAGGCAAAAACGGCCTGATAAGAACATCACGGCTGGTAATAACTTCCGATACTTTTGAACCAAAAGACGCATCTTGGGAATTAGCAATTGCGGCCAATCTCCAAGTGGTGAGATTATCGGGTAATTTTATTTCAACGCTGGCTTTTCCATCTTTATCTGTCTTAAGACTTGGATTCCAGTAGGCTGTTTCGGGAAAATCGCGCCTTGAAGTATCGCTTCCTCCATCCCCTCCTCCTCCGCTGCCGCCTTTTGCGCCTAAATCGGTATTTGCGTTTACACGATCAAGCGATATCGTTAAAAGCTGAGAAGTTTCTACCTCTAAATTCCTAGGCTGATAAAAAGTCTTATAAATATCAGGCAACTCAACTAATGATAAATCCCAAACCGCTTTATCTACCAGACCAACTGCCAGTTCCGCAGAAATTGGATGGCCAAGCAAATCTTTAGTCTCGATGGTTGCCCGAAGCGTTTCTTTAGGTTTATATCTCTTCTTATCGGTAGTGATGCGTACGTCAACTTGTTGTTTTTTGTCTGTAACCTTTATCTCTGCGTAGCCTATCTTAAATTCTGCAGGTTTTTTTACTTGATTGCCACCTCTTATAAGCACTGCACCAATAAATACATTCGGAGTATATTTGGGAGGAATTGACATGCTAAAATTATTTGAAGTATTATCAATATCTACAACCTTGTAATCTAAAACGCTGCCTCTTTCTGCGGTTAAAAGTGTTTTGGCAGAATCTGATGCATATGGTGAGGCGACAAAGACAGAAAGGTTTTCACCCACCAAATAGTCGCGTTTATCGGTGACTACAACGATGCGATCATTATTTTCTCTAGCCGCTGAGAAGCCTAGGCCTGAGACCCACAAGAAACTTCCACTTAGATTTTGATTGCCGTTTTTATCGCTTACTTTGCCGACCACTTTATATGTCCCGCCCTCTGAGGGAGTAAATGAGGCTGTTGCCCTTCCTAAAGAATCAGTTGTTACTGTGGTGCTTGAAACTAATGTATCGTTTGGCTTACTCGTGTAATAAAATAGCCCGTCGTCAGGATTTTTTTCTCTAATTGTTTCCCAGGTTCTTTTATAAAATTCAATCGAGACAGGAGTATTAGCCACTTCTTTTCCTTTCATATCGACCGTAACAACTTCTACCCGGGATTCTTTTCCTGATTGATTAGCGTAACTTATAGGCCTCAACCCTGCATATAGACCAGCTTTATGAACAATAAATTCATGTGATGCGGCAATCGATTGATTGCTAATATCATTGACTGTTGCCTCGATAACCATTCGCTGGCTTGTTTTTTGCTTGCTTATATCAAGTGGTATAGTGATCTCTAGGTCGCCTTTCTCGTTTGTCTTCCCTTTTCCTTCAGTAACTTTTTCTCCTGAGAAATAACTCTGCCCTGAGTAATCCCACCAAGGCCTTGACCAATAAGAGTCTGGGTCGCCAAATTCAAAGCGCCAATCTTTATCCCATTGGATAGAGTAGTCTTGCGTTTGCAGCGTCCAGGTCAGAGGAGCGTCTGTGACTGGAGAGCCGAAATAATAGGAAGAATTTATGGCAATAGTAGCATTTTCACCTTGTAAATAGGTATCCTTTGACGGTTTGACTGTTACGGCCAAATCGGGTCGTTTATATTCTTCTACCTGAAATTGTTGCGTGAAAGAATTTCCCTGAAATGTTGATCCGACTTGATAATATCCCAGATTTGCGTCTTTGCTTAAAATAAACTCTCCTGAAAATGAGCCAAATGTATTGATGGATAAGGATTGCATTGATACTGATTTGTTTTGAGCATCATTTATCGTTACTGAAATCTTCTCGCCAGGTCGAATATTCTCATAGTCTCCATCGTTATCTTTTCGAATGACTCCCTTAAAGTAGACTTTTTGGCCCGGCCTATAGATGGGCCGATCTAACGTGAGAAAAAGCTTATAATTTTCTTTTATGTCATACTCTTTGTATTCATCGGGATTGTAGTAGGACGGAAGGCCAAAATCAGATCGATCAATCCCTTGACTCCAGATATCTGCCGCTATAACTATATCGTCATCTTTTTGGCCAAAGACAAAAAGATTATTTTTTTGAAATAAGTCGACGTCCTTCATAAATACGCCGTCATTATTTGTATTCCCTTGAGTAAGCATCTTTCCCGAACTATCCGTTAACTGAATATTCATGTTTGAAATTACATCGTTTGAAGACTGATCTACAGCCCAAGTGAAAATTTGTTTGGCGCTTTTTTTTACTGTCAAAGTCGATTTGCTTACGATCATGATCATGTTATCATGCGCTCCTTGTGGTATACGCAGATCAAGAAAGTAAAATCCTGCCGGCAATTTATCGCCGCTATTTGTGGTAACTTTTGTAACTACATGCACAGGGGTGTTTAAGTCTGCTCCATAAGTTTCACCCCAGCTTCGAATCTTTTCGAGTCTGCCCGCGTCGTAACTCTGCCAATTTTGGCAACCATAATTATTGTTACCGCATTGATTTTCATACCTTCTTCTGTAAAGATCGAGAAACTCCTCCTTTTTTAATTTGTAGAGAGAGAAGTCAACTCTGTTTGCATTGACAACCTGGGCAACGATGCGGGGGACGACGTTCTGATTAAACGACCCAAAATAAGTATCTTGAGGGAAAATATTAACCGATGGTTTGTAGGGAGCCGTAGTGAAGGAAAAAGTATATGATGCGTCTAAAGGCACTCCATACTGATCTTTAACGGCGTGTCCTATCGTGATCGTATAAGTTTTAGATCTTCCCAGATATGTTCCAATTGATAAAGTGTTCGTGTTTTCATAACTTGAAAAATAAAAATTAGGTTTTGTCTCCGGCTGCGGATCGATCAAAACATTATTTTCAAATGATTCCTCATCCATGGGAGTTCTAAAAACGACTCGGACGCTATGTTCTTCTGAAATATTTCTATCTCCATTTTTTGGTGTCGAAGAGACAACCTGAGGTTTTGGAGCAACAGTAAAACTCCAAGTATAACCTGTTTCCATTCCGTTTGGCCCGTCTGCGCTTTGGACTCCTTGATCAAGCTGTACTCGATAGGATTTTTCTCTCAAAAGAGATGAGGAGGGGTAAAATCCAAAGATCCTTCCGTTTAGCGCAACACGGCCGGGTACTCGATTTCCTGAAGCGTCAAGAAGATGGAACTTTTCGATAATTGAGCTTTCATTGACATTTTGGTTAAATATAGCAGAGACAGAGGCCGTGGGAGAAGCAAACTGCTCATTTTGTAAGGGGCTTACAGCTTCGACATGGGGTCGTTCGCTCGAGAACTCCCAACGATATACATTTTGTAATTTTCCCCCATCTTGAGACTGAAGTTCTGGTAGGCTGACGCTATAGGTCGTAGCCTTTTTAAAGGGTTCTGATGGACGGTATTGATAGGCAGTCGTCCCCAGCCATCTACCTTCGCCTTCGATCTCTGGATTAAGGCTAAATGCTGGTTTTTTAATTGCGCTATTTGTAGCGGTGGTCAAAGCAATCATCGGGCGATCGAAAACTACCGTAATAGGAGTGAAGTCTTCCAGCGCTTCATTTTGAGGCGAAGCCAGTACTACCTTTGGATTTCCCAGCGTTTCAAAAGTGATCGTTTTATTACCAATGAGCGGTACAAAAAAATTTGACAAAACTACTCCTCTAAACGAGATTTTATAGCTGCTTGCTCTACCAAGATTATTTTTGGGAGTAAATACAAGTTTTTGATTGCCTTCCCAGCTAAAATTGCCAGAAATATTGGGTTTGATGTCAAGGCTGCGTTCAGCTAAGGATTTTATAACGCCTTTGTTAAAGATAATCTCTATTTTTGAGTCTAATGGCGCTTCAGAGCTCATATTACCTGGGAAAGTTGTTATTATTCTAGGAGGCGTAAAAAGAGGACCAAACTTAATCAATAAAAAAAGTCCAACAATGACAACCACTGGTTTTTTAACCATCTGCCAGCGTTTTGGCTTGTCCGCTTGTTTAAACTCTTGCTGCCAACTGAGAAAACGTGTACTCAACTTTGTATAGTTTTCTTTCGTATGATGATGTAGGATAGGAAGATTAGCTTCCAGGTATTGTTTTAATCTAGCGATATTTTCTTGTATAGCGGTAAAAAAATTCTTAAGATACTTACTCATTTATATATTTTTTTTAAACCAAATTATTGCCACTGCTTTTATTAGAGCATAATTGGATAACCCTGTCAATTAATCGTCAGCCTGGTATTCTACAACCGAAAAATTTACCTGTTCGCTCTCTATTTTCTGCCCACTCAACGATTCACCTACAGATTTAACTCTATGGTTGCCCAATTTTGGCTTCCAAGAAACTTTGAAGGGAAACTCTGTGGTTGATTGCAGAAAAACCCCATCGACATACCAGCTTACTTTAGCAATATTGGAAGATGCATTGACTTCAAAGACTATAGCTTGATTATTTACCAAGAGAGGCGCGGATTCAAAAACAGTTTTTTCTCTTGGATAAGTTATCTCTATGAATGGCTGGATCGAACCAATTTGTCCGCCTTTACAAAGTGGTGAAGATTGCTGGGGAATAACTGCTTGATTGTTTTCTACCGCCCAGGTATAGACTTGTGGTGGATAATCAAGAAATATTTTTTTTTCGACAAACTCTTTCGGGCAGGACTCTCCAGCCAATAGGTTGTTTCTTTTATCGATCTTTATTTTCCTATGCAAATTTGAAAATTCTTTAGGTTCGCTACCTTCAATAAAAATTTCCGAATTTTTTTCCGGGCATAAAGAGTCCGGCAGTTTGCCTGATAAAGCGCATATCTCTGCTTCTTTTATTCTGTCTGGCCGTACGAATTGACTTTTTGCTTTACCCTTGAGAAATTCTTCAAAGAATTGATTCCAGATTGGAGCCGCGCCTACAACCCCGGTAATTTCTTTCAGCGGATGATTATCATTATTTCCTACCCAGACTCCTACCGTATAGTCAGGCGTGTAGCCTACTGTCCAATTGTCGTGCCAATCTGTGGTCGTGCCTGTTTTTACAGCAGCGGGATGAGTAAGTACTAAAGGATTTTTCTCGCCAAACCCTGAAATTCGAGCCTTTGGATCGGAAAGAATATCAGAAATTAAATAGGCAACCTGTTGGCTATTTTTTCCTAATACCGATCTACCTCGTTCAAATTTGTGCGTAAATAAAGTCTCCCTATCATCAGTCGTAATACTTTCGATTGCATAAAAAGATTTGTATACCCCCCCTCTGGCAAAACTGGCAAAGACATTGGCTAGATCAATCAGCCTAACTTCACCGCCCCCAAGAGTCAGTGCTAAATCATACCGGTCTTCTTGATTTAATGTAGTGACGCCTAAATCTTTTGCCAGCTTGAGAAAATTTTTTATCCCCACGCGATTCAACATTTCTACCGCTGGTAAGTTGAATGACGACGCCAACGCTTCTCGAACCAGAACTAAACCATGAAATCGGCCATCATAGTTATTTGGGGCGAATCCTTCTCCTTTTTTAGTCTTATAAACCTTCTTCACATCGTAAATAAGGGTCGCAGGCGTATATCCTTGCATAAAAGCCGCGGCATAAGTAACAGGTTTTAAAGCCGAGCCTGGTTGTCTAGGAGCAGTTGCCATGTTGACCTGGCCAGAATTTTTGCCAGCAAAATAGTCCACCCCTCCGAGCATAACGAGGATTTCTCCTGTATCATTTTTAATTAGAACGAGAGAAGCGTTAGAGAGGGCGTGTTCATCGCGTAATTTGTCCACCCAGAGTTTGGCTATTTCTTCGCTTAAGAGGAATGAGGGATAGTCAAGAGTAGTATAGATATTTATGCCTTGCTGATTTTTTATTCTTAGTCGATCTGTCTCTTGGAGTACATAATGAACAAAATGAGGAGCCTTGATGTCAGGTTGTTCTTGTCTTAAATTCAGCCTTTCTTGTTTAGCCTCTCCCGTCCTTTCTTTTGAGATAAATTTATTCTTTAGCGTCAAATCTAGAACTTGTTCTTGGGCTCTTTTTGCCTCTTTAAAATTGCTAAATGGATTACGATTTTCTGGTGAAGCAATCAGCCCAGTAAGAAAGGCGCTCTCGGCAAGCGAAAGCTGGCTCACGTCTTTAGCGAAGTAGGCATTTGAGGCTGATTGTATGCCGTAGGCGAGATTTCCATAATAAACCTCGTTTAGATATTTTGTTAAAATCTCTTTTTTTGGATATATTATATTTAACCTTAAGGCAATAAGAATCTCTCTGATTTTTCTAATAATCTTTCTGGGTGGATTTTTCTGCGGAGAGATAATTGCGATTCTTGCTAACTGTTGCGTGATAGTACTTGCACCGCTGACGATCTTACCTTTTTGGACATTTTGAGATAATGCTCTTATCAAGGCTTTAAAATCAACGCCGCTATTTGTCCAGAACGAATTGTCTTCTGAAGCAATTGTTGCATCGATCAGATGTTTTGGCAGTTGATCAAAAGTGACAGGAATTTTCTTACCCACCTTTCCTGCAGATTCGTAAAGAAGAACTTTATTCCTGTCCCAAATTTTCATTGTTCCGAATTCTCTGATATTGGGTTCTGTCCAAAAAAACAAAAAAATAAAGAAACAGAGCAAGAAAATAGCCGACGCCTTCTTCATATTATTCATTCTACATAATTAAAAAGCATCCTATATAAATAATATTTAATACTATTGATGTATAATCTCCTTTATGGTTTGTGCCGAACTGATGCGGGCAACCGATCCGCTAGCCAATATCGAAAAGCGGAATCAAGACATGCTTGCCATTGGTAAACGCGCTGGTATAGCTATCATGACTCTTCTGCCTCTTATCCATCGGGTAACGCGTAATTGGAATACAGCATTTCCTTTTGATCCAGAGACAGATGCGTTAATGCAGAAAAGTATCGCGGAAATAAATGCTTATGGTCAGTTTTTCACTCTACTAAATAAAACAGGAAATAATTCTTCTGATGATCTTGCTCATTGGACTAACGTCATTTTTCTAAACCTTAATCCTCAACCCTACGTCTATGTGGTTAATGATCAAGAAGTTGTTTATGAAGATCGTGACAGGCCTTCACGTTTAAGAAGATTTTTGGCTGAATACGCTGAACTGCTTAAAGAAACATTTGCTTTGCCGGATTGGGATGATAAAACGCTTGATTATTTATTAACCCAACCACCAGATAGAGGTTTAGAATTAGTTGGAGCGCCGCTAGAGATGGAAGGTCTTCGTTTTCTCCCAGCCTATCGTCAGCTGGCATGGGGGCAGGAGGATGAAAAAGCGGGAAAACTAGTTGTTGTCCAGAGGACTGGCATACCACTTGATATCTTACAATTTCAAAAGGAGGGAGGACGAGAATTTTTCCTGGCTTCAACAGGCGGATTAAAATCTCTTGATCTTAGTTTAAGATCGTGTAGACAGTATGATCCGGTTGGCGTAATCGGCGCCAGAGAAAAACCGCATCTTTTAACTTCAGGAATGCCTGCGGTTGTTGTCGACCGCGACGGTACCATTTCTTATCAACCTTGGTGGCATGAGGATACCGATGAAGCAAAAAATGCCCGTTCGACTTTCTTTACCCGCCTTCATCAACAGGGGATACCTACAATTATCTGGTCTCGCAATGACTCTGTGTTTTTCTTTAAGGAGGATCTAGAAAGACTTTTAGGAATTCAACTACTTGATCCCATCACCTTTTCAAATTGGCCTTTTTTTGATCCGAAAAGTGGCGAATTATCTTATCAGGCTGATAGATTAAAAATAGCCTGTGAAAGAATGCCGGCCGAATTAGGAGAAGTAATAGCTCGATATGTGCAACAAAATTTCGCTACACCAGCCGGACAACAAATTGAAGATTATGTCGAAATTCTTAGGCTACGAATTGAAGATTTTATGATCAAACACTTTGCCAAACGGAGAGGAGACTACCTGACTTGGGAAAGGTTGCTCGAGGCAAAAGTTCCAGCTTTCATAGGCATTTCACAAGATAGTCTTTCTCCAGATATCCGCGCCGATTTTATCAGAAATGGCATCCTCGTCAACAACAGTTTTTTTTCGCTGGAAAGCGCAAAGATCTTCGGCTACAGTCTAATTCATGTTGATTACGTTCCACATGTCGATACTGCTGTAGACATTATAAATTGGATGTATGCGAATAAGTGACAACTACAACTCTTCGAAAAGTGAAACTGAAAAAGTTTAAATCAAGTAGTACACGAATTTCGCAGTTGTCATTCTGAGCACATTCGACAAGCTCAGTGTAAACTCCGCGAAGAATCTCTCGCGAATGCGAGTTCTGAAAGGACGTCTGACGTCCTGAAACAAGTTCAGAGATCCTTCGTCGTGGAATTTATCCCGATGAAAATCGGGACTCCTCAGGATGACAGGAAGTGCGAAACTCGTATAGTAGGGTAAGTCTTGAAAACAGCCACTAAAAACGATAGAATTAGATTATTGTGAGAAGATATTTTTGTCCAAGATGTGATAACAAGGTTCTATACAACGTTAGGAGAGGTAAAAAACGATGTAAAAAGTGTCTTTACGAGTGGAAACAAAAGATCGCCGGATTTAGTTTAACAAGAAAAGAATGGCAGAAAATTCTTTTTTGGTTTGTCTTAGATCACGATATCAGAACAGTCGTTGAACAAACGAAGATTAGTAAGTATTCAGTTGAAAAAACTCTTAAAATAACGAGACAAATAATGGCGAGAGATGTTCCCGGAATATTTGAAGGCACAGTTGAAGTCGATGAAACATATTTAGGCGGTCAAAAGAAAAATAAAATAAAAAACAGTTACTAAAGGAAAAACTTGAAAGGAGAGAATCAAAACGAGGTTTTGGAACAACTAAACAGCCTGTTTTTGGTATTTTAACCCGTCAGGGCAAGGTATTTGCTGAATTAGTCAATGATACAGAAGCTAAAGATTTGTTACCGATCATAACTAAAAAAGTAAAGATTGGTTCTCAAATCTGTTCAGACACGGCAAAAGCGTATACAGGTTTAGCGGCTAAAGGATACGTTCATCGAACTGTTGAACACGGTGAGAAAGAATATGTTGATAAAAATAATAAAAGCAACCACATAAACGGACTTGAAGGATTTTGGGGATATCTTAAAAGGAAGCTAGCTGCTAAAGGTGGAATTAAAAGACAATACTTACATTTGTTTTTAGGAGAATATGTTTGGAGGTATAATTATAGAGAACTATCAAAAGAAAAACAGATCGATCGATTATTAAATTTAGTTATTAATTTTAGTGGCTAAAATCAGGACTTACCCTAAGATAAGTATAGATGGGACTCAGACGAAGTAAAAAGTTAATGATTGGAGCTTAATTATGCTCTAAATCGTTTTTAAGAAGTCAGAGTTAGGTTACCAGTGCCTAGTTCCCAAAAGTTTATTTAGTGGACAAGCTTCAAAATAATTTAAACCAGATTGAGGAGTATATTTGGAGGTGGTATCATACAATTAAGAATCTTAACTTTAAGAATGTGGCAAGCACTGGTTGAGGATTTCCGAACAGCAAACTGGGCTCAACTGGTACCTTATCCAGAGATAGTTTATCAGAAAACTCACCAATTTCTTCAGTCAAGTTGACTTGTTGGAACTTATGATTCGGAACAATTAGTTATTCCTTGTTTTGTCTTATAAAGTAGTTAGTTCATCTAATCCAATACACCTTCTTAACCATCTCATATTCCAGTATCCCAACCCTTTTTCAATTTGATCGAGATCTTTAATCCTTTCGGAGTGGGCGAATTTGTCTCGGATAGCTGCATAAAACGTGAAGGCAGTTGATACAATTTCCTTGTCTTTTACAAAACTCCTTTCAAACTGTACCCAATTGCTTTTTTTAATAATCATATCTTTTAGATGTGATGTGCCTGCAAATCTCAACTTTTCTTCATTTGGAATTAATTCAAATTCTTTCCAAGGAATTTTTGATTTATCCTTTTCTATGATTTCTTTTATTCTATCTTTCGTCTCTGAAGGAATACCCTTTTCCCACCATTCTTTTCCAAACAATGATTTTAACCCATCCACAATAAAGTCTTTCATCTTTACCTCTGTATCATCTATTAAGTCTTTAATCCTTTGATCAGTTTCATTATCAGGCACACCAGGAGTCCATCTTCCTTTTTTCCATAATTCAATACCGAAATGTGTTCTTTCTTTAAGATCCCACAGCAATCTTTGTGTATTCTCAACAATAAGTTCCCTGCTTGTACCACCGCTTATTTCATTTCTTTTTTCTTGAGTCATGTTCCTAATTTTTTCTATAACTGATTCAAGGATTTCTGCTGTTTTTTTATTAAATTTGTCTTTATTTTTTGAGAAATAAATACTTTTATCTCCAAATAAATTAAAGTATTTCAAAAGTTGCCTGAGAATGTTTAATAGTATTCGGATTCCTACATTTGAGCAAAGCAACCCTTCATCAGCTTTTTCCCAATCTTCAAGATATAACTTTGAGATTGTATTGAGATATTCTTTTATTACCTCAAATGCAGTATCTACACTATTGTCATAATTTTCATCGAATAAAAGATCCTCTGTTTTCCTTATAAGCCTATTTTCGTTAATAGCAATACAAATTCTCGTTAACGATAGGTGTGCTTTTTTTTGATTATCTTTAGATTGTGATGGTAGTTTAATAAACTGAAATAGTGGAGAATCTTTATCAGAATTTAAATTTTTAGATATTTGCGAAATTGTCCATAGTTCTTTCTGTTTTGTGTCAGTAGAGTCTTTATAAATATCTGAATACAGATCCCATAAAAGATCAGCACTTATTGGTTTTTGCTCTTTATTTATGTCTACGAACAACTTTGCTTGATCCTTTACTGCTATGTTGTCAAAAGCTAATACCGGAATAAGTGCATCCTCTGATTTGCCTGAATTTAAATAACCATATAAACGGTGTTGTCCGTCAATTATCCAAGCACTGCCATATTGCCTTGGTAAAGTTAGCGTGCCTAGTACAATATCTCCTACTGTAGTTTTCGTTTCGAAGGTTGGATTAGTCGTAAAATTCATGATAATGTTATTCGCAAAGTAACCTCCACCTTTGACATACTCCTTAATACTCTCGAGTTTAGCTTTATTTAACATTCTTTGATAGGTATATCTTATTGCATCTGGGTTTGCTTCTTCTCTCCTGTGAATATAGGCTATTCCACTTAATAATTTTTCAGGTTGAACAACAAAATAATAGTATTTTTTATCGCCTTTACCCCCGCGTATTGCTGGCACCTGAATTGTCTCGAGAAGATTTTTTCTATTTCTAAAAAGGATCGAATACATTATGACTTTAGCATAATTTCCATATTGTTCTGTCAAAGTCATATATGATTGTGTTTCCTTATCTGTCCAAAGAAAGAAGTTTTTTCCAATATTTTCTTTAGCTAATTTGACATTATTTTCAGGCAAAGCAATATTTTTAGTTATAAGGAAAAATATAGGCCGATAATGTTTTTGGTAATGCTCCCATAATGAATTAATTACTTCCACTCTTGTATTTAATATTTCATGAATATCTTTAGATAAGTTCTTTGTAGTAGGTTTTTCTGCAGATTTGCATTCGACTAAACAAATGCTGTTTTCGTCTTTTGCAAATACATCAATCTGTCTTTGATTAGTTCCTATGCCGATCTTTAAATGTCGATCTTCATTCATTTCTTTAAACCCCATTTTCTTAAAAAGTAGCCATATTTCATCCTCAAATAATTCATCAGGGGGCTTATTTTTGAAGATTCTTAGGGTTTTCTCATACTCTTTCTTTATTATCCAATTCTGTTCTTTATACTTTAATGCGAGGGGCTTATCTACCGTTTCTTCTATTGTTAATTTTGCTTTTAATTTCGCAACCTTCTCTAGATCGCTGTTCTTAACTAAAACACCGGAAACGTCATTAGACATCCTAATTTGTGTTAAATTGTAAAAGGTGTCTTATTGTATCAAAAAGTTCCAAACTCATTTCCATCAACCAATTTTGCGAGAATAGCGTCTATTTCGTGAAGTTTCTCAAGGTTTTTGTCCACGATGAGATTATATCAAATCTAAATGGGTGGAAATCGTCCAATATCCTGAAGTAGTTTATCAGAAATCTATGCAGTTTCTACATTCGTTCGCCTAGAGACTGTAAGTGTTTAACTCATTTATGCACTGGATATATTTTTTTTGCAGATTTACATCATGTGAAAGTTGTGAAAAGTACCCCTTTGAATTGTCAAAAATAGCATTATATAAATCATCAATAAAATTGCCAACTCCAAAGTTTAAAAAATGTATATTATGTACGATAATAGTCTTCATGTGACTATTTTGTTTTGGACTAACAACCCAACTGTATATTTCACCTGTTTTTTTATTTAATATCCTAGGTTCGCTTGTATGCATTAGCTTGTGTCTAAAAATATTCACAACTAAACCGCTCTCAAAAACAGGATAGTTTAAAAATTTAACCATAAAACCCACCATCCTTTGAGTTTGAGTCCTGTTATCAGAACCTCGTTTAGAAGTTTCATTCCATCCGGCCCAGAGACTTGAAAAATAATCTAATCTTGAGAGGCTATACATGATTATTGGAAAAGGGCTGGTTTGAAGATTGGATATCTCGTAATAAGCTCTTTTAAAATCGTTTCTTAATGATCTAAATCTATCTTCAAAACTTTCCTTAATTTTCTCTAATGACTGCTTATCCATATATAATTCCACCTTTAAGGTGGGATAGGTTGTTATATAAACGTAAACAGAACAAATTTGGTAAATTGATTAACACTAGTCAATTGTAGTTTTATTAATAAAATTGTGCCAAGAGGTCAAATAAAATTTCTGAATGCATTTTATCAAGTACTTTTTTAAGATTTCGTAAGTTATTTACTTTTTGGCATACGAGACATACTTCTATCTCCCCAGATTCTCTGAAAAGATAACTGAGGATCATTTTGTGTTCTTGTATTGACAACACCATTTAGACATATCTGTTTTAAAATAGTCCTACTACCTATAAACATATTACCTCTGAAATATTTTTCAAATCCCACTCTCGAAGTTTGAGGAATAAACTGTCCAGCAGTAGCATCAATGATTAAGTCTTTTTCTGGAGATAAAAGATATTCATGTCCATTTCCATCTTTGTAATCGGAAATAACTTTTTCAATTGGCTTTAAAAGTTGTAAACTTAATTTCTTTGCTACTGCAACAGAGGCGGCATAACCACATCTACCGTAAATCTGTTTTGGATCTCCAGATAATACCCTTTTTCGATAGTGATCTTCTTCTGTTTGGCTTGGGTATTCACTTTCTATAATTGCTAATAGTATGTCTCCATACCCATCTATGTCTGGAATTTCATTTTGCTCTATCACTTTTTAATTATAACAATCTATTTAATCAACCTCTTATTTCTCCCACTTCGTTCTATGAGCTACGTTAGGGACTGATTAAATCAATCTTTTATTCCTAAATGCGAAACCTTCCCACTTCGCTAAAGCTTCGCGGGATAAAGAATTAAATTAAACGCTTTCTTCTAAACGCTAATCCCGAAGAGGACTTAAGATATTTTTCAAAGTTCTTTTAAGCTCTTCTTTTAATTGCTTGCGACCAAATCCACTCTTCAAAAATTTTTCTCTAGATGATCCTGAAATGGAAGATAAAATTTTAAGGTGATTATACAGAAATGTTCGTTGCGGAAAATATTTTCCTCCTCTTGCTGAAATAAAAAGGTTAGGATTAAAAAAAGAAGAAGCAAGACAAATAAATGTTTTAACGATGTTAGAAAAGGTTAGTAAAGACTTAACAAAAAGGTATAGAAATCAGGACGATAAAACAATTAGTTCATTTCATGAGGTTTATTTAACTTACCTAGCAGAAGTGGGGTATTCAACTTATCTTGGTTTAAGTATTTGTTTAGATAAGCCGCAAAAAAATTATTTTTTTAGCAAATCCTGATAAGTCTTATAATAAAAAATTTGATGAAGATCTTTTAATTTTTTTGCGTGGTGCAACCCATATATTCTTTAATTATTGGACATATAGCGCTATTAAGCATTAAAAACTTAATTAATATTTTAGACGGCGGTAGTGAAAGAGATTGTTAGAGAAATCTAAATAGTATACTTAGATAATTTTAAGCGATTATTATAAGTGTTTTAGAAGTTATCGCACCTTTAAGGTACAAAATTATTATTCTAAATATGGGTTTGCATAATCGTTGTTTATTCCTATTTTAAATACCAACGCCCTTTTGCGCAATTTGTTCGGCATTCAATTTTGGATATTGACATCATATTTTTTCTATGAGAGCATTAATGAAACAGCATGGATAATCAAGCAATTTCTTCTTCGCAACCATTCCCAAATCAAACACAGCTACCTGTTGTTTCAAAGTCTCAACTGCCTCTCATTATAAGTGGAATATTTATTGTTGTTCTTGCTAGCATAGGAGGATTTTATCTTGGGAAAAAACAGGTGGCCGTCACTACTCCAAATTTGAACCCCCTAAGTCCAACTACAACTAAGGTCCAAGAAAAAACAATAACACCTACTTTAATCCCATCTCCAGAAGTAAGTGAGTTTAAAAAAATTTCGTTTGCGACTTTTTTCACATACGAAATTCCAAAAGAATGGTACGCTGGTAATATATGGGGAGCTTCTTCTGATAATGGCATTATTATTGTTATCGATCCAAAACCAATCGACACTGCACCAAGAGACGGTCCATTGGGTAGATTCGAAATTTTAGTAAAAAACGGCCTACAAAAACCTGAAGCCAAATTTCAAGAAGACATACAAAAATTTAAGGACTCTGTGAATATGGAAAAAGAAGAGGTTATTCAAAGTAACGGATTTACAATTAATTATTATCGTGGTAAAATTAAGGGCCCATTTTTGCAAGGAAGCACTCTAGAACAATACTTTTTCATGATTCCAAGAACGTCAGATCCTTTAAATACCCAAGTTGTAGATGCTTCATACCTTCATCAGCCAGACGAAGATCTAACAGAACTTTTTAGAAAAGTTATTTTGAGCATCGAGAAAATTCCTTGACAATCTACATAAATAATATTTTTTAAGAAATCGAGGAAAGTAATTTTATTATTTTTCTGTCGAATGTAGCAAAATTTTCAATTTTATTCTTTAACGCGAAAGAAATATTATAACAGTCCTCAAACTCAACAGTAACTTGTCTATAAATTTCTAAGGCTTTATATAAAAGGTCTCTTTCTTCAAGTTTAAGAAAAGTCATATCCAAAATTCTTTGAATAATATCGATTTTTTCATTTTTGCTGATTTTATAGGTGCTTCCTAAAACCCACATTACCTCAAATATGACAAGAACAGAAGTAAGCAATTTTTTTTCACCTTTGGATCCGTCCACAAATAAATCCGTAGCCTTCTTATGTTGCATACTACCATCATCAAGAAGATAGCGCAGGAAATAATTTGTATCTACAAATATCATTTTTTGTATTTTCTTTTAAAGTGCTCTTTTTTGGATTTTTTGATTATTTTTTCTAATTCTTCGTCAGTTAATTTTTTAGAAGATTTAATTGCGCCAGCTAAACTGCGTACAAGAACCTCTGCTGGGGTCAACAAAATGCTTTCGCCTTTTTTTTCAGCCAATAGATGATCTCCTTTCGCAATTCCTAATTCATTAAAAATCTTACTAGGTATAGTAATTTGTCTTTTGCTTGATATCCTTACAGTTT
The DNA here is from genome assembly GCA_016206365.1 of Candidatus Roizmanbacteria bacterium. Lineage (GTDB taxonomy): Bacteria > Patescibacteriota > Microgenomatia > UBA1406 > GWC2-37-13 > 2-01-FULL-40-13. Next base: position 21,171 of record JACQRR010000053.1, read on the forward strand.
GCAATATAGTAAGGAAATTATATAAAAGTAAGGAAACATCTGTCAAGCGCAATTTGATAAAATTGGAATAATGAAAATATTCAATCGTAAATTCCGGCGCGATTATCAAGAAATTGAAAAATATGAAGTTGGTATTGCCTTGACCGGTGCCGAAGTAAAATCAGTTAGAGCTGGTCGGATCAAACTTGAGGACAGTTTTGTCAAAATTCTGGGTTCAGAGGTATATCTTTTAAATGCGGAAATTCCTATCTATGAATATGCAAGACCACAAGGCTACGATTTGCGAAGGACGAGAAAATTGCTCCTGCATAAGAGGGAAATTATCCGCTTAAAAACAAAGCTTGCCTCGGCTGGTAAGTTGACAATCGTGCCTATTGCATGTTATAATAAGGCTAGTTTGATCAAGCTTGAGATAGCTTTGGCCAAAGGCAGAAGAAGCCCGGAAAAGAAAAAATTGGAGAAGGCCAGAGATGTAAAAAGACAAGAAGAAAGAGAAGCAAAAGAATATTTGAAAAGTTAATTCCGCCTGCTCTTACCTCAAGTCTTTTCAGTTCTATTCGAACACGACTTGAGGAGCGAGCTTAGGCGGATGTAAGAAACTGTAATGCGCTCTCAAAGATTTGAGATCGCAAACAGTTTCTAACAGGGGATGAAAGGAATCGACGGAATGCATGCACTTTCAAAAATTGGTAGAGCGCACCTGTGCGTTAAACGGAAAAACTTTAATTGCTGACGAAAGAGATGCAATTGAAGCTTCGAGGTACAGCCGATTTGCTTTTGCGCAAGCACCAGCTTATCAAGCTTACAACTAAGCTTCCTCTGGTTAAGTTTCCCTTAGTTCAACTTAATTAAGAGATAAACCAATTAAGGTAAGGTTTTATAGGATTCCCGATGGACTATAAAATCGATAAAACCTCATCGGCTTCCCGATCAGTTTTGTTTATTTTCTAATCGGGAAAGAGCTAAAAATAATCTATCTCTACCTAAACATTTTTAAAAAGGCCCTTCCGGACCCGGGTTCAACTCCCGGCATCTCCACCACGTCGAACGTGGCTTTAAGCCGCGTGAGACGTGAGTCGTGTTTGACGCGGCCACGTCAATATATTTAATTTCAGCATATGGAAACGTCTGACGTTTCCGTCGCGTCATACGCGACAGATATAGCTAAATATAAATCTTCAATAAAAGAAAGGTTTTATGTATATATTTTCTACTCACTAAAAGATCATGGTTTATATATAGGATTCTCCCCAAACCTAAAAGTGCGATTAATTAAACACGCTAAAGGACAGGTAATTTCTACCAAATTAAGAAGACCATTGCAATTAATTCACTACGAATACTCTATTAATAAAGCAGACGCCAAAGCACGTGAAGAATTTCTTAAAAGTGGATTTGAAAGACAACAACTAAAAGAAGCTCTAAAAAGAACTTTGAAAAAAGTTTGAATAAACTTTGTTTGCTACTGTCCACCAAAAGATTTAAATAGTTATAACAATCTATATGTTATTTAAGATTTGCCTCTAAATATTGCCTGACAAAATCAGCATCTTGTTGAGAGATATTAGCAGAAACAAGTAAAGTTTCTACTTGCTGTCTTCTTGTTGCGGGGGTTTGCCCGACAGTTTCTTGAAGGATTTTCAGTAATACGGGGTACTGTTGTTTAAGATGTGGTGCGAGTGTACGCAAATCAGCTCTTCTAGTTATTTCAGCCGCTCTTTTTACAACTTCAGTTTTTAACTCATCAATATTTACACGTCCGAATCTTAAATCGCGAATAAATGCTAACTTTTTTACTCTATCGGAGTATTTTCCCTTTATATCCTTTGGTTTTATAGAAGCAATTTCTTCATCCAATTGTCTTAAAAAATCATTTTGTGACATTTCTCCTTGGTAATTTCCTAAATGGGCAACGACATACTCTTGAAAATCATTCAGGCTTAATGGGGTCCATTGTTGGATTTCACTGGCATGCTGTCTCAAATATTCTGGAATATATTCTGAAGGCATTCTTCCTTGTGGACCAACTAAAAATCTTTCCAAATGATCTACATCTCTCGGACTAAAATCTCCTGAAGCGATTAAATCTTGAGCATAGCGAATAATCGCTTCTCGATACCGTTCTCTTATGTCATTATGTGCTGAAAAATATAGAGGCTCTTTAATTCCACTCCATGGCCCACCTTTTCCTCCGGTATCTAGAGCGGCTAATTCTGAATGCTGTTTAATATAATCTGCTATGAACTGGTTTTGATGAAATCTTTCAGATATTGCTGCAACATAGGGTTCGATATTCATTAGTAATGAATTTTTTGCCAAAAAAGCAATCCTATTAAATATTTCCGCATTCAAGTCAGGATCAGACATATGGTCTTCAAGATACTTTGTGTATGCATCGCCTAGTTCAATAACTTGATCTGCTTTTTGATTGAAAACATGATTCTCATTTCCTAGCTTTTGTTCAGCTAACGCTTTTTGCGTTGCCGAACTTATTTTTTTTAGTCTGGTAATAACTCTGTTTTTATCATCCTGGGGTCTTTCTGCGGCTATTTGTTGAGCTTCAGTTGCAGGATTTGGAGAACTCAATTCGGGCACAGTGGGTTCTTGCATGAAATTAATACTACTATACTCTGGAAAAGTTTTCTATAAATTGTACATAAATGTTCTATCCGCAGTTAGTAAATAAAAGTTATAAACTTCGTCAGATATTAGTCAACGTCTGACTTCAGTCAGCTGCAGAATTGTACCTGACTTCGTTCGCCATCTTACATTAATAGTCTTTAAGAGCTTTTTTTGCTAGAATACTAACATGTCAGTAAACGATATCGTCAAAAATAAACCTTATCTTGCTTGGTATGTAAAAAATCCCGAAGTTCTTTCAGAACAGTCTGTACTAGAACACGTACTTAATTATGGCGACTGGGAAGATGTGCAGTTATTTATTAAAATTAAGGGTCAAAAGGAAACGGCTGAATTGTTCAAAAAATCCCTAGCCAATAAAAGAACTAATTATCTTCCAGCAATCAAAAATTATTTTATTCGCTATTTTAATTTCTTATGAAAATCCAGGTCTTAAACGACGATCAAAAAGAATTGCTACCTTTTATTAAGTCCTTTTCATCTGATTTTTATCTGGTTGGCGGAACAGCCGTCGCCCTTCATCTCGGCCATCGGAGATCAATTGATTTTGATCTTTTTACCGATAGCTCTTTTGATCCGGTAAAGTTCCGAAACAGAATAAATTCACTGCAAAAAATCGGGCATACATTTTCTCAAGGCGAAGGCGAACTGACCGTGCTTGTAAGAAATGTTAAGTTAACTTTTTTTCATTATCCGTTTAAGATAGAAGGGAAAACGAATTTCGATGATACCATTACCATGCCGGATCTTATAACGCTTGGGTCTATGAAGGCATTTGCTCTAGGCAGACGTGCCAAATGGAAAGACTATGTCGATCTATATTTTATTTTAAAAAGATACTCGTTTACTAATTTAATGAATACAACCAAGAATATTTTTAAAAATGAATTTAACGAAAAACTATTCCGCACGCAACTTGCTTATTTTGACGATATTGATTATTCGGAAACAATTGACTACATGGAAGGATTTAAGAGGAATGACGATGAAATTAAAAACTACTTAGAAGAAATAAGCTTATCGAAATAATATATCCAAGCTAATTTAGAGATTTTATAGAAGTTATAAACTTCGTCAGATATTAGTCAGCATCTGACTTCAGTCAGGTGCAGAATTGTACCTGACTTCGTTCGCTATTGTCCACAGTAAATTTAGTTCTTTTAAATAAATTGAACTAATACAATTTCTAAAGTTTATACTTTTCTATTTGTCCATCTTGAATATATGGCATGAGATACCATGGTTGGTGGATTGATTTCGGAGTCAATACATGTCCAAGTATTTATTCGCCCCAGTAAAGCTAATTGGGTGATTACCGCTGGATAAAGATTTGCTATTCTTTTTAAATTTTCAATAGATTCATGATAGTCAGAAGTTGTTTTACGCTTAACTCTTAAACTGGCAGTTTCAGGAGAAACAGTTAGTAAAACAACATCATCAACAATTCCTTTTCCGCCGACTGCTTCCACCATGGAAACAATCGCTCTAGAAGGAATACCTCCTAACCAGTAAAAATGACTCATAATCACGGAATCTATTTGACGATGTCTATCTTGAACTAAATAGTCTGGATCGTAGTTTTTAATTATATAAGGCTCTATTACTCTTCCTTGAACAAAAATATGACTTAGAAATGCAGCGAAAAGTGCTAAAGGATTATGATGTTCTTGCCCATTTTCATAAAGCGCGAGAACTTTGGAAGCAAGATCTGGAAATAAAACTGTTTGTTCACCTCTCCGAACAACATATGAAGGTTCGCTTAACGAAGCGAGAACGCCAATACTAAATGTTTTACCCAACATACTTGCAACTGCATGAACCGTAGTAGTTTTACCAGAACCATCTATGCCAGTGACGCTTGCTTTATAAATTTTTTCACTCATATTTTCGGAATTACTTTTTCACACGATTTTTACTAAAAAGATAAATATTATAAGGTAGTTGGGCAACTAGACTTATTGTTATATCGCTAACTCTTTGAGCTAAGGCAATAGTTGGATCACCTGTTAAGATACTAACAATACTGGAAATAGGAGCAGTGGGATCTGGATTAATACCAACAACATTCATTAATACTGTTCCTATTTCAGCTGCAATAGCATTAAATTCATGACGTTGAGGAAATGCGAATGTTAAACCACGATAAAGCGTATTTGCTTTAGCTGATCCACCAACTTTATCTCTTCGCAAAACATAATAATCTAATCCGGCAGAAGCTAAACTAAAAAGAGCATAAGCCGCGATACCTAAAGGTACTAATTCTGGATTCTCTTTCATCTTTTCACTAATTAATACTGTCCCAGCCGAATTTGCTGCAGATAATGGTAACTTACCTAAAAGTGCAACACCAAAACTACCCAAAAACGGTGTCCACTCACCTCTTTTGGGTATTGCTACTTTTATTCTTTCTCGCATATGAATAAGCTAAAAGTATAACTAGAAATTATAACAAATAGCCTGTGAAAAATTTTTTATACCCCACTCTACAGGTAATAGTATCTGATTAATTAATCAATTAACATACACTAAAGCACGTGAAAAATTCCTAAAAAGTGGATTTGGCAGAAAACAACTAAAAGAAGCTTTGAAAAGAACCTTAAACTTTCCAAACATAGAGAAACTAAGTTAGATTCTCGAAAAAGTCTTAACAATTATTGAAGTAAGTCATTTATCCTGCCTCAACAATATCTTTCACTCCAGAAGTGTTATTAGTGTTATTATAGATTAAGTATAGCAAATTTAGATAATTCCTAATATTTTCGCGAAAGACTGTGCCACTATTTGAGCGATAATTGGATGTTTGACGATTTTTTCATTTACCCATTTTGCTTCTGTTTTTAATTCTTCTAAAATACTCTTAATCTTTTGATAATTATTTTCTTTTTTAACTTCGGTTTTTAGGCTATCAACAAGTTTCAATACTTCTTTTTTATTGCTAAAGTCCTTTTTTTGAATTTCTGCTTCTATTTCAGAAAAAGCTATATTGATATTCTGACTGTTGATGATCACAGGACTATTATCTCCTGATGTAGTTGCATTTATTTGATCTCCTGTAAATTTCTGATATATCAGCTCTGATGGAAACTTGACGCTAAATTCGGATTGATCTTCAATGTGTTTAATTCCCTTATTTAGAATTTTAACAGTAACAATTTGTTGTGGATCACTGTGGGTACTAATAACTGCATCAATTAGCTTATCATCTAGCAAAAAATAAAGATTTCTATAAAGAGCTTTTGCACTAACAGGTAAAAAGAACTTGATTTTATCCAAAGGCATATATGTTTGTGGATCTTCTGTCCAATAATCATGCAGTGTAGTCAAGATTTTTCGTCTAATCTGGTCATCGCTTGGTTCGGCTCCAAATATTATCCTTTGTGCTGTTTTCTCAAAACCGCCTTTTACAGCTATGCTATAAATTTTATTATCGGGTGAAAAGCCTTCGTTTGAAGTATTAAACATGAACATAAAACAGTGATGATTATCAGCAAATCTGTTTTTAATTTTTTCTAAATCTAATGGAAGATGCTGTAATAAAGCAAGATATGCTAATTCTTCTTCTGATTTATTATTAAAAGATAATCCTATTGCAACAGCTCTTGCAGTTCTAGTCCAACAAACTGAAATACAACCTATAACATCATCATTATCTGTATACAATAAATATATAAATAAGGCGGTGCGATCACCTGATTGTTGAACCGGATTTTCGGTATCGGGCTTAATATAGTAAGTATTATTTTCTATTTTAATTCTTACTTTATCCATTTCTTAATTATACAAAAACCCGCCATGACTTTTCGGTAGTGGGCGGATTGTAGGAGTGAACTTTCTGCTCTCTGAAATAGAGCGTTTATTTTAAGTCTGCATACTTTGTAAAAGAGGATCGTTATGATCATAAAAATATTTAGCTGAAAAAACTAAGAGGAAAGATCTAAAGTGAAATAAATCAACGAATTGATATTGAAGTAATAAATTGAAATTCTACTTTTAGAACTTTAACTAAAATTGCTAAAGCGTTAAAAATAACCTCCATCTCAACTTATTAGACAATTTCCCATTTAAAGATAGTTTTAATGAATGAGGGTTAAACTTTATTGTGTATATTAAATTATATTGTTATAATAGGCTAAAATAAAAACAGCCTGTTTTATGAAGAAATGTAAGTGTATCTTTAACTCAAAGTTAATTTGAGTTAAAATGATTTTATGACCAAAGTTAAAATCAATTTCAGGGGTAAAACTGTATTAATATCTTCTGACGTTTTAAGATGGGCAAGAGAAAGTATTGGAATGAGTTTAGAGCTTACTGCAAAGAAACTTAAAGTTAATGAAGGGATACTTGCTGACTGGGAAAGAATTACCTCGCCCATTCCTTTAAGTAGATTCAAACTATTTTCTAAAGTTTATAAGCGTCCTTCTGCAGTTTTTCTATTGGATAAACCCCCTATTGAAAAACTTCCCTCTGAATTTAGAAGACATATGGAAGAAAAAAGAGTTGAGTTTACAACTAATACTTTTTTAGCAATAAGAAAAGCAAAAAGAATACAACAGACTTTTCTTGAACTTTCAGATAAAGAAGAAAATCCATTCATTAAAAAATTAATAGCTTTTGAGAAATATAATGATCCAGAGCTAGTTGCAAGTAAAGTAGCTATATTACTAGGTCTTGACTATAAGAATATTTTAAAAACAAAAGACACTTTTACTCAATTAAAAATCTGGAAAAAAATACTTGAGTCCGTAAATATATTGGTTATTGAGCTTAAATTTAATCCCTACGAAGCTCGTGCGTTTTCTTTATATGATAAATATACTCCATTGATCGTCTTAAGCACGCAAGATCATCCTTATGCTAGAATTTTTTCATTGGCGCATGAACTAGGGCATTTTATATTCAAGTCAAATGGAATTGATATAGATTCAGATTTCAATCAAAAAAAAGAAGATAATTATTTAGAATACTTTTGTAATTACTTTGCCGGATCCTTGCTCGTTCCTAAAAATGAATTAGCGGTAATAATTAAAAACAAGGGATTTGATCGTAATAGATTTCAAGAAGAAGATTATTTAAATTCTGTTTTGTTACAGTTAAGCTCGCAATTTCAAGTGAGCACCCAAGTAATACTCCGTAGACTTTTAATTAATAACTTCATTTCTTCGGACAATTTTACTATTAAACATAAACAATTGATTTCAAAAAAACAAATTTACAGAAAACCAATTGGAGCAGGAAATTATTACGTAAATGTGATTAAAAATTTCAGCCATCTATTTATAAGTAAACTACTTGAAGCACATAACGAAAATAAGATAACTCACTATGACTTGTTAAATTATTTAAATATTAAGAGCGAAAATGTTCCTAAATTAGAATCAAAACTTTTGCATTATTGACATGCTAAATATTAATTCAAAAGCAGGATATTCTGTTGATTCAAGTTTCTTCATTCAATTAAAAAATAATGTTCCAATAAATCACTATCCATCCGTTTGGAATAAGATTAAAGATTATATTGATAGTGGTAGATTTATATCTCCTCAACCTGTCTATGATGAATTAATGAAACGTAGTGATGATCTAAACAAATGGTTAAGCAAAAATAAAGATACAATGTTTACTCCCATTGATGATTTACTGGAATTAACGAAACAAATCTCAAAAGATTACAGTGATTTAATTGAATCTACCTCTGACACAGAAGTTGCTGATCCATATGTTATAGCACTTGCAATAAAAGCAAGGAGAAATGTTTTGACAATTGAAAGTAAATTGGGAAAAGTTAACATTCCATATGTTTGTGATCAAATGAATGTGCCGTGCGTTAAAAAATTAGGAGAGTTTTACGTAGTAGAGAATTGGAATATCTAATTTTGATTTAGTTTTAATCGTTATATTGGTTGGAATTTTATGAATATAAAGCATTTGTTTTTTACTTTAATAATTTCTGTATTAGTTGGTGGTTCAGTTTACTTTTATATGTCAAACAAAACATCGCTTAAAGAAAATTTTCCTAATGGTGTTAAAGTTGATCCAGAAGCAGGATTAAACTGTAGAGCAATATTTGGTAATTTATTATATGGAAATAATATCGGTCAAGATAAGGGAATTCATGCTAACTTATTTAAAGGATCAGATGAATTAGCTATTGAAACAGATAGTCAAGGCAAATTCAGTTTTATTACGAAAGCATCTGTTGGAATTGGACAAGCAAAATCAGATGAGGGTTGGAAGGTTGTAAAAAACGATAAAGAATATCTTATTGCAGTTCTAGATAAACTCGGAGACCCCATTCCTATCAGAAATTCTCATAATACTTTTATGCTCAATAAAGAGAATGGTATTGCAATATGGACAAAAACACGATTGGTCAACTTGGGTACTAACACGCCCGAAACACAATCTTATTTACTAAGGTGTAATTAGTTTAGTTAGAGTAAATTAGATAAAAAGTTTGATAAATTAGATTGTCATATTGTTGATCTTTTAGTTTTTTGCCTTCATTTTGTTGAAAGGTATGATTGGGTTTATAGCAGGGATAAAGAAAGGAATAGAATAAAAAGATGATGCAAACTCCTAAAAAAGATAAAAGAAAAAAAATTGATCAGCTACCTTCAACTTGGAGTGATGTAGATTTTTCTTCAATGCAAGACAACGAAAAATTATATTGGTTTGAATCAAGAAGAATTAACGCATGGTTAATAAACGATACTAAAAAAATAAAAGAAAAAGGAGAATCTATGTTTGGATTAGCAGCGATGGTTTGTGTCGGAGTTGAGTTTTTAAGTAGATTCAGATACGGTAAAGATAAACCAAATGAATACTTTCCAAAATTTCTTGAAGAATATCTTGACAAAAAGTTTAAGTATAAAGTAAAAAAACCTTACAATCCTAATCCTCCCGCCAATAATTATGAGAAATGGTTTTACACAAAACCTTACTTAAAGTATTCAGAAATTTTTTATTTTGGATTAAGAAATCAACTAATTCATAATTTCTTATTAAGGCATACTGTTATTATTGAACCGTTATCAACTTTATTAAAGTGGGAAAGAAAAAAGAAAAGGTTGTTGGTTGATGTTAGATATTTGTTAATTAGTTTTGAAAATGGAATTAATAAATATCTTAAAGAACTTTGGAAATCTAAAAAGGGCGAAGAAATATATGAGAATTTCTTTTCAGTTTTTACTTTAAATTTTCAAAGGAAATTTTAAGAAATTGGTGCTCGTTATTTGAGTAATAGTTCTTTACATAGTCAACCAGAGCCAGTCAGAGCTATTTTGTTACTTTCTAGAATGTAATACCATCTCCAAATATAACTCTCTATTTCCTTAAAATTCTTTGATATGTTTTCTTTTAGCTGATTTGAAGAAACTCCCGGCATCTCCACCTGAAGATTTAGATTAATATAACAATCTAGATATACATATACACTACTCACATTTTTAATTATCCTAATCTTGACATTTATAGATCGCTGTGCTATAAATTCACATAATTTATGCCAGCCAGATCAGAACATCCTCAAGCCATTATCGGAGGAACGGGATTTTCCGAATTTGCTTCAGACTTTCAAATAATACTTACCGATTACGGAGATGTGCGTGTTGGGCACCTTGAGCTTGGAGGTAAGGAAGTATTTTTCCTATCACGGCACCAACAACTAGAAGCTCCTCATTTAGTTAATTACCGGGCAAATATGCAGGCACTGAAACTTCTTGATGTTAATACGATATTTGCCGTGAGCGCTTGCGGAAGATTAGCTCAAGATGTTCTCCCTGGTCATCTTGTTGGAGTAGACGATATTGATTGGGATGATGCTGGTTCTAGACCGTCTACATTTGTTGAGCCGGGATTACTTTTACATGCCTCGACAAATGAATTATTTAGTCCCGGATTAAGAACCATCTTGGCTGAATCTTGGGAAGAGGTGGAACCCGAAGTAGCTCAATTATATGATGGAACACAATTAGCGGTTGGTTACCATGACGGCGGCACTTATTTTAATATTAATGGGCCTGCTTTTACTCCACCACATCGAGAAGCCAGATTACGTAGACAAACTGAAGATTCTAAAGTCATAGGAATGACGCTCTTTCCAGAGACTCATTTAGCTAGAGAGATGGCGATGGCATATGCGGCAATTGGTATGTGTGTTGATCATTCCAATTTTCCGGGTGCTCCTCCAGTATCACACGCAGAAGGAGTAATGGTAGCAGTACAAAAAACTGCACAAGCCGCATATAAGCTGATAAATCGAGCAACTAAAAATACACCTAATGATTTTTATGATGTAGTCGCTCACGGTGCTTTTAAAAACTCACTCTTCCCGGGTCAAGTTGATTTTGATCGTTTAAAAGGAAATGGAAGAACAAATCTTGCGTTTATTTTAGATAATGCCTTAAAAAGTCAATAACATAAAATTAAAGAGGATTAAATACTCTCACGCGGTATAGATAGCTTTAAGCTGCGAAGTAAAGGATACCACCTCCAAATGTATTCTTCAATCTGGTTTAAACTATTTTGGAGCTTGTCCACCAGTAAATTTTAGATTGTTACAGTAGTCCAAATATTGATAAATCTTCTTTTATTGTTTATAATTCTCCCATGTCTTATCAAGATAGAGGACGTTTTATCTCTCAATGGGAAGCTGGCATAAATCCTTTGTCCCAATTTGAGCAGAGCTTCGAAGGAACTCGCAAAGTCTTTCATAAACCTCTTTCTGCAATTTATCAAGCTCTTTTTCAAAAAGAATTAGCTAGAGGAGATATTTTAGCTTTAGGTATTGGTACTGGACAGGTAGAAGAAATGGCTCGAGTAGACTCGCGTCGAATTAGAGCAATTGATGTTTCAATAGGTTTTTTAAATAAAGCAAGAACTAAATTACCAAAAGCTCATTTTCATCAAGGAAGAATACAAGATGTATTGCCTTCATTAGATCATCATTCCTTAGCATTTTCTTCAGATGCTCTTGACTGTATCAATCCTTTAGAACTCGGTGAGGTCTTATCACTTATTCGGAAAAAGACAGACAAATTAGTGATAGCTCAGGTTTTTATGCCAGATGATGAATTTTATTCATTTTACTTTCCACGTCCAGGAATTGGGTCTCATGGAGGACCAGGTATTGATGGTTGGAACCAAGATCAACATACTGCAGCAGAGCAGCATTTAAATAATTTAAGAATAATTAGTCCAATAAATCAACCTGATTCTCTTTTAAAAGAAGTTCAAGCTGCAGTTCATTCTAAATTTAACTCAGAAATAAAAGGTGATATGGTAGATTTACTTGATAGTATCGGTTTCCAGTTTAGAACAATGCCACAAATACGGAATCATCGAGCTTATGCATCTGAAGTGGATCTATTTCTGGAATATATTGCAGATTATATCGGAAAAATGAGAGAGAACGTTCTTCCTCGACGACCTCAACCTCAAGAAGTTGCTAAATATGTTGCTGTTCATACTATACATAGACTTTCCCAGCTTTTTCACGGAACAATTCAGATGGAGCTTTTTTTCAAAACCTTTGAGGATGCTTGTTTGAAGGCAGGTTTTACAAATATTCAAAGAAAAGCTCTGGCAGCAAGTGGAGATAGAATTGTTAATGATCCGAAAATAATAGAAAACGTTAATCGATCTCTACTTGCTTCAACTCAATTGGAAATACCTGCTTCACATATAGATCATATTAATAGTGGCTCGTTTACAAATGGTGCGGCTATGACATTCTTTGAACCTCAATCTAATCCTTTTAACGATGCTCGTGTTCAATATTTAGTTGCTTCTTAAATATTCAGAAATTTAAAATTTATCTGATCTTTATAAGTTAAATAATAATTATAAACTTCGTCCGCTGTGCTCCACATACCGCCAGACGCTATATTTATCTAGTTTTACGTGACAGATCACTCTTAAAAAGTTTTTATTTAAAAAAGTAGAAGTTAACCGCACAAATTACTGTAGGAGTCGATAGAAACAAAGATTGTATTTATATCTTTGAACTAGGAAATTACAATTTGAATAAAAGTTATAAACATCATTCGCTAGAGAAGTTTTTGAAATTCTTTAGGAGCGAGTTTAATTAGATATTAAAAAGAAGGTATAACTATATTACTGATACTTACCA
>JACQRR010000055.1 GCA_016206365.1 Candidatus Roizmanbacteria bacterium
CTTCAGCTTCCCTTTTCATCACTAATTGTAAAGATGGATATTCTTCAAAATAAATTAACTTTACCGGTTTTTTTGCTCTTAGGTATTTTGCTCCTCTTTGACTTTTTGAATTATGCTCTTTAATTCTTTTTTCTAAATTATTTGTCTGCCCAGAATAAAGTGAGTTATCAGAACATCGAACCATATAAAAATAATGCATTTTTACCTTAGGAGTAAATTAAAATACTTTGTTGTTATTTAGTTTTAATAATCCAATGGTCGGGGTAAGCAATAAACATTTCTTTGTCTCCGTCCGAACAGAAATAGTAAACAATTCCTTTATAGAGCCATTGAGCTTTCATCTGGTTTTTTGACTTGATCATTCCGCAAACCGGATCTTTAACCATTGCTTCGTCTTTATTTTCTGTTAGTTCTTCCATCGATGAAAATTAAAATTAAGATAATTTGGTTCTCCGCAAAAGTAACGCATTAAAAACTACGATTACCGATGATGCGCTCATTAGGAGTGCTGCCCATTCCGGTCGAAGTAATATTCCAAATGAAGGGTATAAAACTCCTGCGGCTGTCGGAATGGCAAAGACATTATAACCTGTTGCCCAGATCAGATTCTGCACCATTTTTTTGTTGGTTTCTTGGCTTAATTTAATCGCCTTAACTACATCCAAGGGGTCATTTTTCATCAACACTATGTCTGCCGACTCAACTGCAACATCAGTTCCTGCGCCGATGGCAATTCCCACATGCGCTTGAGTAAGAGAAGGAGCATCGTTGACACCATCGCCGACCATGGCAACCACATTACCTTTATTTTGCAGTTCTTTTATCTTGTTTACTTTATCTTCCGGTAAAACTTCCGCAAAAACAGTGTCGATGTTGAGTTCTTTTCCAACGACTTCAGCTACCTCTTTAGTGTCACCTGTCAGCATCGCGGTTTTGATTCCCATTTCATGCAGCTTATTTATAGCTTGTCTTGATTCCTCCCTGACGATATCAGCCAGAAGAATTACACCCTCAAGCCTTTTATCAATGACAACGTATACTGGAGTTTTACCTTTAACTCTGATTAAACCCAAGTTCCTCAAAGACTCCTCAAGATTCAGTTCTTTCAATAACTTCCTGTTGCCGACTGTAATTTTTTGCTTATTCACAATGCCGGAAGCACCCTTTCCCGGATAAGATTTGAATCCTTCTACATCTGGAATGTCTAAATTATCTTTTTTTGTCTTATTGACGATGCCTTGAGCAATTGAATGCTGGGAATGTGCCTCAACTGCCGCAGTTAATTCTAATAATTTATCAATTTTCAATTTAGAACTTTTAACTTGAATGACGTCAGTGACCCCGAACTCACCTTTAGTCAGAGTTCCGGTCTTATCGAAGACTACATAGCTGATTTTTCTTGCGATTTCCAAGCCTTTCATGTCTTTTATTAAGACTCCGTTTTTCGCTCCTAAAGTTGAGGTAATGGTCGTAACTGTAGGAATTGCAAGCCCAAGGGCATGTGGACAAGCAATGACAATTGCGGCAACTGCAATTGTTGCGGCAAAGACTGCGCCCATTGGGATGACATATATCCAGAACATAAATGATGCAAAACCCGCAATAACAGCAACATAAAATAGTATTCCAGCTGCGCGGTCTGCCAGATGCTGAACGTTGGGTTTGCTGGCTTGGGCTTCACGGATTAACTTCATAATTTGTGAGATGGCAGTATCCGCTCCGGTTTTGCTCACTTTAATTGTCAGCGATCCGTCTTGGTTCAAAGTTCCACCGATGACTTTATCACCTTTTTTCTTATCAATAGGTCGAGATTCACCTGTAATCATTGACTCATTTATTGAGCTTTCACCACTTATTACTATTCCGTCAACAGGCATTTTCTCTCCCGGCTTAACCAGAACCAATTCGCCAACCTGTAAAACATTTGTCTCAACATCTTCAGTATTTCCACCTTTTTTAAGAAGATGGGCTGAAAGCGGGATAAGCTTGGCGAGTTCCGCGAGGGCTCCAGTTGCCCCCCTGACAGCCCGCATCTCAAGCCAGTGACCTAAGAGAAAAACGGAAATAAGAGTAGCGATCTCCCAGTAAAGTGATTCGCCAGGGAAAAGGAAGGTTGCAGCAATTGAGAAGGTAAAACCTGCTGTAATTGCGAATGCAACAAGCGTCATCATCGCCGGATTCCTGGCGCTGAGTTCACCTTTGGTTGCTTTAAAAAAAGGTAAACCGCCGACGAAAAAAATAAAGGTACCAATTAAGAAAAGGACAAAATCTCGGCCTGGGAAGCTTAACTCATAGCCGAACCACATCTGGATACTTGGAGACAAAAGCATGGTCAAAAATACTAAAGGTAAGGTTGCAAAAAAACGCTTCTTAAAATCATATTCCATCGAAGCGTGACCTGGATGGCCTTCATGTCCCTCGATATACATCGGAACAAGATCCATACCACACTTGGGACACTTACCAGGTTTGTCCTGGATTATCTCTGGGTCCATCGGGCAGGTATAAAGACTGGAACCGCTTTTATGGTCTTTATTAACTTGCGAAGCGGAATGATTTTTGGAGTATGAATTATGAAACTCGGCATTTTTGCCTTTTTCGATAAGTTTCATTCCGCATTTTGGACATACTCCGGGCATTTCCCGTTGTACATCAGGATGCATCGGACAGGTAAAGATTTTCATATTTTGAATAAAAGTATTTATAAGATTTTAAAGACGCCATTTGAAACGTCTCTCTTTAACTCCGGCAACATTAAGTATAGTCAACTCCACATATTCAGTTTCACCAAGTACAGAATTAAAAGATAAGGTGTCTTTTCGGTGATGTCCGCCGGGACCACTGCCTTCCCAGATAGGCATTGTTAATAAATTCCCTTTATCATCGGAAAGATTACTGACTTGGGAAAGGTCAAAATTCAGATCTACCGAGTGGGTTTCAAATATAACTTCAAATTCGGGTTTTTCTCCGACTTTAAGGATTTTAGGTTTGACTATTACTGTTACATTTCCTCCCTCATTTTCCTGAGATGCAAATTTATCATTTTGTGAATTGTCACTATTTCTCTGGGAAGAATAGTTTTGGTTTGTCTTTTGACTAATTTTGTTTGGCGCTAAATTAACAATAATAAATAAAATAACTAGTCCGAGTACTAATAATAATATTTTGTTTGTTTTGGTTATAAGTTGAGAATTTCATATACCATCTTGCATGCGGCCGTCGCTAAGATGGTATGTGTGAATTTTTAATTTTTCTTATAATACGAATCATATAGGTAATACCAAACAAATTCATAAAAATACCCAAGATAATCAAACGTATTTGATAGCGGGTCAAGAATACTGCAGCTCCGGAAAGCCCGATAATAGGTAACACCTCGCTCAGATGGTGAGCACAACAGGCAATCATCGAAACGGCCGAAGTGCCGGTTGAAGTTGCGGTAACTTTTCCAGAATGTTGTAATCCTTTTGGGTTTTTAACATTGTTTCGTAAATGAACAAAAAGTCCGATCTGTATGCCAAAGCCTATCGACAGAAGCAACATCCAGTACCAAAGCTCTCTAAACTGAGAAATGGTCGCTGGCCAACTTCCAGATGAAACTCCCATCACCACAAAATAAAAAAGAAGAAGTGAAATGCTGCCAATGAATCCGCTGATTATTTCCTTTATCATTCTTTATTGTAACCTATTTTAACAACAACTGCCTGTTTTTGGATCTTTCATAGTTTTTTAAAAAATAATATTTTTATTATAAGAAGTTAATGTTAAGATTTAATGAAAATTTGAAATTTTTTCAAATAATTTTTCTTTGTCGAGGCTTCCGACAGAAAAAAGTTCGCCATTTATTATGACTCCGGGATTTGCCATAATTCCGTATTTAACAGCAAGTTCTAGTCCTTTCAAACACATCACATCATATTCTTCAATCTTAAGATTTGGGTATTTGGCTTTTGCTTCTTTAAGAATTTGTTTTGCCTGAAAGCATTCGCTGCAGCTTTGTGAAGTTAGAAACTGAATCGTGATCATGATTGTGATTGTTTAATGTGCTCAATCAGTCCGCTGGTTGGAGAGTTCATATCAGGAAAATCAACAGATGCATGTATTTTACCTTCCGGGGTAATATGCACGTATGTATGACCAGGCCGGTCATCGTGCATAGATGAAGGCGTTCCCAATACTTTATAAGCTGTCGCCACCTTTCGTTCCGCGTCAATCAGAATGGGGGTGACGATTTTTTCCTCTTTCAGGATCGGGTCCCAGGTTTGTTGGTCGTCAACACTTATCGGGATTATGACGGCATTGAGATTATCAAAATCGGCCCTATAGCGTTCAAGCCGGGAAACTTCCTGCCAGCAGGGACTGCACATTACGCCTTCGTTAAAAAAGAGTAAAACATCTTTTCCTTTGTAGTCTGCCAAAGAAATAGTTGAACCAGTGGTTGTTGGTAAGCTAAAATTAGGAGCATCCGTTCCCTTTGCCAGCGGTTCAAATTTTTTAGCTGGACCAGTTCCTCCTCCGTGATGCGATGCCATATCATCTGCCTGATTGGCAGCGGGATTATTCTGAGCGGAAATTCTCTGGACATTGGCGTTTTCCTTATTTTTGTTGCTTACTAAGCTGTAGCCTACGACTATTGTCCCAATAACTAAAGTAGCTAATATATAGGTAAGAAATTTATCAATCGAGAATGTAAATATATACTGCCCCGGCTGTTTTTTTGCAGTATCTGCCTCCTGCTTATTATGGTTTTCACCATTCTTGCAACAATCCATAGGTTATTAGGTTATTTATACAAAAGCATATATTAAGATTCTATGAAGAAGCTAGGAAAGAAAATTTATTTATAAATTTTTTTTGATCCCGAATGTTTACCTATATCGAGAAGAATGATCGTCAGAATTCGTTCTTCGTCAAAATCCCAGATTATACGAATATCTCCCGTAACCCAACTACTCCATCTTATTCCATAATTTCTTGTGTCTGTTTTATGAGATTTAAGGGAGGGATAAAAAGGATTTTCTTGTAAGTGTTTTAATACTTTATCTACTTTTTTAATAAGCGTTCTTTCTTTTCTCAAAAGTTTAAGATAGTTTTTCTCGAAAGGTTCAGTGAAGTTTAGCTTATACATTAAATTAAATCTTCTTATTAAGATTTTTTAAATACTTTTCCAATTCTTCTTTTGTTGAAATAGTAGTATATTGACCTTTTCTATAAGCTTCCAAACTTTCTCCTATTCTTTTTTCCGTTTCCTCATCAATCATTGGGATCTGTTCGACTTCTTTCTTAACGTCGCTTGCCGCAAGCAAGCGCAAATACTCAGGGAAAGACAAACCCAGCCTTTCGGCTTTTTCCTTCACCAATGAATAAAGTTGGGGAGAAAATGTGATAAGCTTTTGGATTCTTTTACTTTGAGATTGCATAAGTTTTTTAATAAATTGCTAATATTAAGCATATTTTATAATGTATTTTTGCAAATTTCAAGGGGAAACATTTAGGCTGCGTAATTCCGTCTTTTGTTATAATTTTTTAATCTCTTTTAGGGTTTAATATTGTAGTTTCCCGCGTTTGATATAATTTTATCCATGAATAAGTCTTTACTTTATGAAGAGTTATCTACTCAAGAGCTGGAAAAAATAATAAAAAATCCGGGGATTACTTATTTACCTTTAGGAACTCTTGAATGGCATAGTAAACATTTACCTTTTGGATTAGACGCTTTAGTTTCATACGAACTTTGCAAAAGGGTTTGTAATATAACCGGCGGTTGTGTTATTCCTCCTTTATACTTTGGGACCGATAGGGAACATAATCTAAATGGAAAAATCCTTCACGGAATGGATGCAAAAGCAGGTGAAATACTTCCTGGAAGCCTTTATTTTCTTAAACAAGATTTATTTCTTAATTTATTGAGAAGTATTGCAAATAACGTTAAGGAACAGGGATTTAAAAAATTAGTGATAATATCTGCTCATTCTGGTAC
>JACQRR010000057.1 GCA_016206365.1 Candidatus Roizmanbacteria bacterium
ATTCTGAACGGAGCGTAGCGAAGTGAAGAATCTCTCAACTTGTTTGAGACTCTCGCATACGCGAGAGATCCTTCGCTGAGGCTCAGGATGACAAATAATTGCGTAAGTTCTATTAGCATTTAGATTTGCTGGTAAAAATAATATACTAAAATATGATCTACTTTTCTGAGCTGAAAAATAAGGTCGTATTCACAGAAGACAAAGTTGAGGTTGGCAAACTAGAAGACCTAATTTTTTTAGCCAGCGAAAAACCTAATGTAACAAAAGTCGTAATTCGCGATCTTAGGGGAAACAAACTAGTTATCCCTGTGGCATATTTAAAAAAAATTAATGATAAAATCTCCATTAGAAAAGATTTTCAAACGACAGAGCTTACAGAAAATGAACTCCATCTGGTTAAAAATATGCTCGATAAACAAATTATTGACTTACAGGGTAATAAAATTGTTAGGGTTAATGATATTGCCCTACAAGATAAGGACGGTTTTTATATTGCTGGTGTTGATATTGGAATTCTAGGCATACTTCGCTGGCTAAATCTGGAAAAATTATTGAATAAAATTGCGCTTACCTTTCGTCTCAAATTAAGCTCACCAGTTTTATCCTGGGCAGATATACAGCCGCTTGAGTTAACCTATGGCAAAGTAAAGTTGAGAAAAGAAGAAAAAAGACTTGAGAAATTGCATCCAGAAGACTTGGCCGATTATTTGGAAAAAACCAACATAGTTAATGTAAGAAAAATATTGAAAATGCTCGATGAAAAATTTGCAGCAGATGTAATTGAAAAGTTAAATATCAATTACCAGACAGCTCTTTTTAAGGGTTTTTCGCCTGATAAAGCAGCAAAAATTATAAGTCTTTTAGATTCTGATGAGGCGGTTGACGTTCTTCTAACACTTTCCCACAAAAGAAGAGATCAAGTTTTAGAATTTATTCCCGAGAAAAAAAAGTCAGAACTTATACATCTTCTTAAGTTATCTACTACGCCGATTGGAAATTTAATTTCAACGGAATATGTAGTTGTTTATCCTGATACTTTAGTCAGCGAAGTTTTTCAGAAAATTAAAAAAGATACAGGTGATTTTTCCTATTTTAATCATGTTTATGTAGTAAATAAGAAGGACGAATTAATAGGAGTGTTTAACCTTCACGAGCTATTACTTCAATCTCACGACGCTCCAGTTTATCGATTTATGATCCAGAATGTTATTGTAACTCATTTAACAACACCCGGACCAATAGCTATAAAAAAAATGCTTAAATACAAGCTTGGATCACTGCCTGTTATTGATGATGATAAACGATTATTGGGTATCATCACGATAACAGATGTTATTAATACATTTGGGAATGGTTAAGATGAGGTTTTTCTGGGCTAAATATAAATATAGATTGTTATTATTTTCCTCCGTCTTTGGTCCGGCGACGATTACGGCGATATCTGATAACGATGCTGCGGGAGTAGCTACATATTCTTTGGCTGGGGCAAAGTTTGGTTACTCGATCCTTATTATTTTGATTCCTATTACCCTGCTTCTTGCCGTAACCCAGGAAATGGGCGTACGCATTGCTCTTGTAACCGGGAAGGGTTTGGGAGACTTAATCCGAGAAAGATATGGAGTACGAGTAGCGATAACGGTATTTTTTATTTTGATGATTGCCAATCTTGGTTCAATAATTGCAAATTTTGCTGCTCTAAAGTCGGCTTTTCATTTATTTAACTTACCAGTCTTACCAATGTTGATTGGAGTTTTGGTTTTGATAATTCTTCTTGTGTCTAAGGGAAGCTATAAAACAAATCAGCGCGTCTTTCTCTTTTCAGTGATTCTCTACTTTTCTTATGTTTTTTCGGCTTTTAAAGCCAATGCTGATTGGGGTAAAGCATTGATTAGTATGATAAATCCATCCTCTGTACAGCTTAATAAGGAATATATTTTTGCGGCTATTGCTGTATTAGGTACGACCATAACTCCCTGGGGGCAATTTTTCGTCCAGAGTTATGTAATCGATAAAAAACTTACTGCGGACAAATTAAGATACTCACAACTAGAAACATACTTCGGTTCGATGCTTACAGATTTTTTTTCATTTTTTATGATCGTTGCAACAGCCGCTACTTTATTTACTCACGGGATTTCCTTGATTTCAGGTGATCAAGCTGCACTGGCTATTAAACCATTTGCCGGCGAACTGGCTGCGTATCTTTTTGGTTTAGGTTTTATTAACGCAGCTATTATGGGAATAGTCATTATTTCACTAACAACAGCTTATGTTTTTTCAGAGTTTTTTGGATTTGTGGGGAGCCTTGATGCGCCAGTCGAGCGCGGTCGGCTCTTTTATGGTATATTCATTTTTCAACTTTTAGTGGGAGCAGTTTTTTTGTTTTTTCCTTTTATATC
>JACQRR010000056.1 GCA_016206365.1 Candidatus Roizmanbacteria bacterium
CAGATTATTAATTTCAGTTTTTAGATTCATAATTTTTACTCCAATTATTTAAATAATTGGAGTAAAAATTATGAATCTAAAAACTGAAATTAATAATCTGCATGCTAGAATAATCGCCATTGAACAAAGAAACAAAAGGGTAGAGGCGGATAAGGCTTGGGAAATCAGTAAAACGCGAACAATCTTCATCGCTATTTCGACATACATATTAATCGTTTTTTTTATGCTGCTTATCAAAGACAATCATCCTTTTTTAAACGCATTTGTTGCCACCGCCGGCTACTTCATCTCCACCGGAACTTATGACATTTTGAAAAAGTGGTGGCTCAAAAGAAGAGAAAATTACAAAACTTGAGGCTAGCCACCCTGCGGGTGGACTTGAAAAGTTATGTTATACGAAGATTATCGTAAGTCAAAAAAAGTGGTTACTATACAATATACTATTAAAAGCTTGCTCTATACAGCGTTAATTGTCGTTTTAAACTTTATTTTCTTTTCGCAAGAGATGATGAGATTTGATCTACTATTTGGATTAACAAATTTCAAATTTTTTGTCTCAATTATTTCAGGGGTCATACTTGTACTTATTGGAGTCATTTTAAGAATTTGGGCTACTTTTTACTTTTATCATGAAGGTCTAAAAGTTCTCTCACTCACACCACAAAATAAATTACTAACTGCCGGTCCTTATTCATTCTCGCGAAATCCACTGATACTAGGAATTGTTTGTATATCTTTTGGTTTATCTTTATTTATTGGCTCAATAAGTAGTCTTTTTCTCTCAACCGCCATCTTTACTGCCTGGGATTTATGGATAAGAAAACAAGAAGAAAAACAACTCGAGCAAAAATTCGGAGAAAATTTCCTGAAGTATAAATTTAAAGTACCGCGATGGCTAAAGATTTGATCAATCAAACTCTTTATTACCGTCGTTTCAAAATTATTATCGGCTCTCCTCTTTGGAGAATTTATCTTAAGAGGGCTTACAGAAAGTGTATCGAAGGTTTACGCCAATTAAACTTTGTTCCTGATTTTAACAAAAAAGATTTTACTTGTTTATTATCTGGTGCTGGAAACGAAACCACTGCTGACGAATTTATCAAATTTGTTATCGCAAGAAATAGAAAAGCTGGAATTATAATCATAGATATTGGCGATGAGCAAATTGAGGCAGTAAAAAGATTAGTTCAAAATAAGTACCAATCATTAAACATAAAAGTCAAGCAAATAAATGCTTTAGATTTAACTTCTTTTATTCAAAAGAATAATATTGATTGGATAGAGACTGATGGATTTTTAGAATATTTCAATACTGAAAGTTTAGACAGTCTTCTTAACGTTTGGAATAAAATACTAAAGAAAAATGGTTTTATTACGCTTCGTGAATTTGCTAGCGATGGAATGATCGGAAAGTTAATTGATTATTTTAGACTATGGATTGCAAAAAAATGGTTGGGAGTTACAATCTATATTCATACAAAAAAAGGCCTTGAAGATATTTTCAAAAAGAATAATTTCAAATTTGTATCAGGCTCAACCTTGATTCCCACTTTTAAAAGATACTCTTTAATAAGGAATCTACGATGAATATTGTCTTAGAAAAGAAGTACAAATACTATAACTATAAATTCTTTGCTAAATGGGCGCGGCTTTATGATTATGAGAAATATATTACGTTCCCATTAAAACAAAAGGCTGCTCGCTTTCTCGATTTAAAATCTCCGAAAAAAATTCTCGACGTAGCGACCGGAACTGGAGCACAAGCATACGAAATAGCTAAACTCGGACACAATGTTGTAGGTATAGATTTATCTCCCGAGATGCTCGAACAAACAAAAAAGAAAATATCATCTAATTTAAAACTTCGTTTTCAACAAGCCGACGGAACAAATCTTCCTTTTAAAGATAACTCATTTGACGCTTCAACAATTTCTCTAGGTCTTCACGACACGCCCTATGAGATTGAACTGTTAGTTTTAAAAGAAATGAAGCGGGCGACTAAAAAAGGTGGGTCAATTCTTATCGTAGATTATAATGAGCCAAAAAAATTGGGTATCTAGACTAACGCAACCGTTGATTCGATTGTATGAAACTCCTATGTATGTGCCATTTATAAATAATGGAATTGATAAAATATTAAAAGAAGCTGATTTAAATGTTTATCAAGAAACTAATTTCATGGGCTTATTTCAAATTCTACAAGCTAAAAATTACAAAAATTGAGGCTGCGCACCCTGAGGGTGTGTTTTTACCGTAGATTTACCTGGGATTCTCCCCGAGCTTTGGGGCGTTAACCATCTCAATCAAAATCGTCTCAAGAAAAACTGTGATTGGAATTGCGAGTAAGACTCCTAAAACTCCACCGGTTTTTCCGCCGACTAAAAGTGCAACTAAAGTGATTATCGGATTTAATCCAACCGCCTTCTTCATCACAACCGGAACAATTAAATTGTTTTCGAGTTGTTGGACGATAAAGTACAGAGCCAGAGCTGCAAAACCCATGACCGACGAAGTGGCAAATCCCAGCAGAATCGCTGGGACAGAGGAGATGGTCGGGCCAAGATTGGGAACCGCCTCCAGCAGTCCGGCTAGCACCGCAAGAGCTAACGAGTATCTGATACCTATCAAGTTGAGCCCAATAAAGGTCATCAGTCCAACCAATGTCATCAAGGTTATCTCTCCCCAGAACCAAGCATTCAAACGCTTTTCTGCCTTATCAAAAATGACGAGAGCCGTCTTTGCTTTTTCTTCCGAGAAAAATCGTGAGATGATCTTTCTTATCACATTTTCCTCCAGGAGAAAATAAAAACCAAAAAAAAGCGTGCTTATAAAAAATACCGCATTTGAAAATATGCTTCTGGCTATATCAAAAAATCGGTTAGCAATGTCTGGCAAGTATTGGAATACCGAATCTAGATTTAAAAGCGACATTGCGTTTGGTGCAATTCGATCTAGAATCGAGGGAAAGGCTCGAAATAAAAGCGCGCTTTCAGTCGCCAAAGGAGGCACAATAACAAATAGAATAGAGAAGAATGACGTCAAAAAAAATATGTACACCAAAAAGGCGGCTAAAAAACGCGGGATTTTATTTTTTTCCAAAAAGGAGACATAGGGCTTGAGAGCACTCATGATAATAAAGGCAATAAAAAGAGAAAAGATGACATCACGTATCAACCACAAGAAATTCAAAAGCAGAACAAAAAATACAGCAAAAACAATAGTCCTGGATGATATCTCGATTTTGTAACTCTCCTTCATAAACTTTTAGATCCTTCTACTTCGCTCAGGATTAAGCTGAAAAATTGTATATCAGCTTAAACTAATTATAACTAATTTTAACAATTTGCAACTATTTTTATCCTTTGGCCAGAGTTAAG
>JACQRR010000059.1 GCA_016206365.1 Candidatus Roizmanbacteria bacterium
CGGCTTGCTAAGCCGTGACGGTTAATAGCCGTCCACAGGTTCAAATCCTGTACCCTCCGCATGAAAGAAGCGTCCACAAAACGGCACCTGAACGTTAGAAAAGGAGCGGTAAATCAATCCGCTCTTTTTTTGTTTGTTCGACCCCTCTTTTACTCCTTAAATATCTTTAAAGGATAATTTGATAAACGGAAAAAAACCCATTCATCGTCATAAGGGACATTATCATTCTGGTGCTTATAGATTTGAATGGGAATAACTCTTTAATAATCTAAAATTTGCCTTATTCTCATTATTTAGTATAATGACACTTATGAACTATAAAGATATAATCACTATCGAACCAGGTAAACGTGGCGGAAAACCGACTATTCGTGGTATGCGCATTACAGTTTACGATGTTTTAAAGATGCTTGCATCAGGCATGAGCGAAAAGAAAATTTTAAGCGATTTTCCTGAGTTAACCAAAAAGGATATTAAAGCGGTTTTGTCTTATGCTTCAGAAAGAGAACATTCCTTAAGCACAGCAAGTCATGAAATTACTCTTGGATCAAAACATTTCTCGCAAGCTAGTTAACGAGCTTGAAGATTTATTTCCAGGATCAAGCCACGTTCACCTTCTTGATTTACAGAGGTTCTATCCAACTCGAGAGGTGGGTTTTTTTACTATATTTGCGCTTGATAAAGGATACGGAAGTCTTTATAATCATTTCAGTTAAGTATAAATATGTATACTTTACTGAAACCGATTCTCGTCCGTGAGGAACTTCTCAAAAGAAAAATGCGCGTTTTTAGAGCGCAGGATTTTATGCGCATTTTTGCCACTTCTCCTCATACGACTAAATATTTTTTGGAAACCCAAGTTCAGCAAGGTTTTCTTTTAAGGCTGAAACGGGCAATCTATACGCTCAAAACCGATCCACCATCCGAGGAGGAAATGGCCAATGCAATCTATAAACCCTCCTACATCTCTTTCGAATATGCGCTCGCCTATTATCACTTACTTTTGGAAATGCCTTATATTATTACTTCGGCGACAACCAAGCCCACTCGGCTCTTTACAACAACAAGCCCTTCCTTTTCCTACCGAACAATTAAAGGGGAAGCGTATACCGGTTACTCGTTGGTAAAACAGGATCAAAAGTCATTTTTAATAGCTGACAAAGAAAAGGCGTTAGTCGATTATTTATATTTCTTCTCACTTCGCAAAAGTCCCGGAATTGAACGGCTATTTGAGAATTTGAAAAACAAGGGTTATTACAAAACTGGGGAACTACACAAGGAGAAGGTCTCTACCTACGCAAAATTGTTTAGGAATAAGCGCTTATTGAATTTAATTGATATATTGGTATGATTTCACAATCTGCAATCCAGCGTATAGCCCAGAAGTTGCAATCAACAGAGCTGAATATCCGTAGAGAGTATATTCAACATCTTTTTCTATCTTACTTTTACCAGCAGCCGGATTCAGACAAAGTCTATTTTAAGGGCGGCACTGCTTTAAGAATTATCTATCAAAGTCCTCGATTTTCCGAAGATCTGGATTTTAGTTCCACGACTGCCGCTCTTGGCCAGATGGAAGATATCCTTATTCAAACAGCGAGAGAAATTGAACAGGAAGGAATAAAAGTGGACATAAAAGAAGCAAAAAAAACAAGCGGGGGTTATTTAGCGATTATTCATTTTGTTTTGGGTGACCACGAAGTAGCCATTCAACTTGAAATTTCTCGAAGAAGTGGAATAGACAAAGGAGAAGCCGTTACAGTTGTAAATGATTTTATGCCTCCCTATACGCTTATAACACTTTTCCAAGATCAACTGATTGCCGAGAAAATTCAAGCCTTGTTAACCAGACAAAAGGCGAGGGATTTTTACGACCTGTACTTTATAGTCAGAGCCCGCCTTCTGCCGCCCAAGAAGAAAGATGTGCTGAAA
Organism: Candidatus Roizmanbacteria bacterium; assembly: GCA_016206365.1. Lineage (GTDB taxonomy): Bacteria > Patescibacteriota > Microgenomatia > UBA1406 > GWC2-37-13 > 2-01-FULL-40-13. The sequence goes on from JACQRR010000059.1 coordinate 1,933, forward strand.
AAAGTTTTAGTCGTACTTAGTAAGACGCACCTTCCGTTTGAACAAGAATTGAAAATCTTTCTTCCCAAAAGCCACTGGGCAATAATGAGGAATTTTAAAAATACCCTAGAACAAGAAATCAGACGAGCGATATAAATAAGGGAAATATTTCAGGCGCAAAATAAGTTGGGATTTTTTCAAAAACGTTGACTAAAAAAATCAAAATTTTCTCGAGAAAGTTATGAGGTTCTATCCAACTCGAGAGATGGGATAAGTTTCTTAGACAGAAGGAGTATAAACTTTCTCTATTGATCCTATTACCTCACTCAATCTTTTTTTATCATAATCATGTAAATCTTGTTGATCTGCTAGTTCTTTAATTCGTGCATAAAGTGCAGATTTAACATCTGCAGGAGTATTTGAGCTTTTGAAGATACTATAGTAAATGGGCTCATGGATTAGAAGAAGCGTATCTGAACCAGACCATTTAGTAATTGCTTGTCGTAAAAATCCAGCTAATAGGGCTAATTTTCTCTCATGTGGTACTAAGGTATCTGGAGAACACCATAAATAAGAAATAGACCTTGGAATAATAAATCGTTGATCCATCTGAGAAATAACTTGAGTATAAATCTCACTATGTTGTCCTTTGGGTAATCTGCCCTCTATAGCAGAATTCATAAGCTCATAGGTTAAATTTAAATAATAGTCTGAAACTGCTCTAGTCTGCATACCACTGGTATCTCGTTGTGCAATGACACTATTAACTGATCTCATTAGACTGCTAGCCGCAACGAGGTCTCCTCTACCTATGTGACCTACGGTAACATAACTAGCCAACTCTGCTAACTTATGAACAAATGAGGATCGAGTTTCGCTATCTGCATCAATAGCGAGCACATTTATTTCTTGCTGTAATAAATTTTCGATCGCTGAATTATATCCTTCCGGGGTTGATGCTCTTCCCACTTCTACAGTTTTGAAAAACTCTATTAAATCAATCAGTTCACTTAAAGTATTAATTTTGCTACGTTGGTCAAGCATATTTGTAATAATGTCGTGTCTTAACTCTTCATTTGTTGTAAACATCGAGGCGAACCTATTACTCTTGCTACTTTGCCTTGCTTGATAAGAGGTGAATTTTATAGCCTGAGATCTTAATTCAGATGCTCCAATTTGACTTAAATCTACAAATATTCGTCTTCTTACTAAGTTATCCAATGCTTGATCTGAAAAATCCCGCTGATCAGTCTCAATCAAATAGTCAAATAACTCATATGTATCTTCGGCTTCTCTTTCGTTCAATTGAGTTTCTACTTCGGTTTGAGGATAGGGGTTTAGTTTAACTGCAGATATTTTATCCACCACTTTAACGATCATTTCACGAGTTTGTCTTTCTAAGTCTTTGTCATTTGCTTCATCTAGTGAGGTTTCGTACCTTTGAGCTTCTTCTGCATAAGCTTTGTAATCCAGCTTTGCCTCGGGTGGCTCAAAGTATCCACGAGATCCCATAAGGAAGTTTTTTCTTTTTTGTCGCAAAATCTGATTACTTCTTCGTATTTCATCTTCCCTTCTTTGTATTTCAACTGCCTTTCTTTCTTCTTCTTCTTTAATTCTCTTAGCCTCAATAGGGTAAGATACAATCCTTTTGTTTCTGCTTTTTTAGATGCTAGTACAACTTCTATTGCGAGAAGTTCCCGATTTCTTTCCGCTTCAGGTTTTGCCATCTCAAGTGCAACTCTCTCGCGAAAAAAACTGACAAGTCGATTCAATTCTTCAGAAGATTGAGGCATCATCCAACTATAATAAGCAATCTCAGTTGGATCCGTCATATTTTTTTGCCTTACTATTATTTCTCCTCTTTCAAACCGCTCATCTGACCCGTCGACCACTTCGATACCGACCTTTGAGGCTAAATCTATCATTTGATCATCAGCTAGTCCCTGCATTGACTGATCCCTAACTTGCACGAGAAAATTATAAGCCTGATCAGGACTCTCTGGGGGTTGATTGAATTGCTCGGGTAGTCTGATAGGTGGTTTATCAGAAAACATATATTCTCATTTTTAATAAATATTTATAGGCAATTGTAGCATGATTAACTCGAATTATCAAATCCTAGTCTTACCTGTAAGAGTTCACGCTTCTTGACACAAATATGTCATTCCTGCGGAAGCAGGCTATAGTCCCTTTAGGGAAATCCAGATTCAAACTGTTTTGAAAGGATAATTTATATAGATTCCCGCGTGCGCGGGAATGACAAACTGATATGTTTCGATACAGTTTTGTCAAAGACCGTGAATATTTACAGTTTATAGTAAGATTTCACAAATCTTGACACACAACTGTCATTCCCTCGAAAGAGGGAATCTATATA
>JACQRR010000064.1 GCA_016206365.1 Candidatus Roizmanbacteria bacterium
ACAAATCCTCCGTTCGTACATTTTATTCCTCGGCCATGAGAAACTTCGCAGGCGGCCTTAAGTTGAGAATGATATTGCTCTGTTGTCCCGGCGTAAAATAAAGCTTCTGAATTTTCCTCATTCTCCACCACCAATAATACCGGTCTATATTTATCAATTATCTCTCCAATGACTCTTTTATATGATTCAAGATCAGTAGGTGGTGTAGTCGGTTGCTGCGGAGCTCCGTTATTGCGAACCGTCAGGACTAATTGCAAACCGGAATTGACAGCATTTTCACATTCAGAACAACTATAAGGCCATTTATTGACAAAGATTGAGGCCGGTCGATAATAAACTACCCCCAAATTTTTAGCCAGCTTGGCCTTTTCAGGATTAGCAAACATCACCCCAAATGGATTCTCTGTTAAATCCGAGACTATCCCTTGAGTTAAAGTAACTTGAGTTGGAGAAACTTGATTTGAAGTGGTTTGCATAGGCGCTTCAGTAATCGGTACTCCTAATCTTAACAATCTTCCCAGCCTCAACAATCTAAAAGTAAAAAATAAAAATACCAAAACCAAAATAGTTATTATTAAATTCTTCATATCTACTTCGAGATTAAATCAACAGCTTCTTTCCAAACAACTTTTATTATATTCAAATTTTATACCAATACTAAAACAAAATCATAAAATTAATTTATCTTCAAATAAAATTAAATCAATTAATCCATTATATAAACAAGCCGTGGTGGAAAGGATCTTTCCATAAAACCTAAATATAAAATGTCAACCAGTTTAGGCATTCGTTCTCTGCTGAATTCACCTTTTCTCCAAGCGACACTATAGCCACCATCAATAGTAAACCAAGGTATAGCGCCTATATGGGCTTCAGGATAATTTAAAGACGTATATAAATCTTGTTGACTGATATAATCATTTGGTAGATCATCTGGCCTATAAATAAGCCCATCCCTATGTTCAACTCCTCTACCTACATGGTCCAAAATAGCCACGCCGTCTTGGGAAAGTATGTCGTCAATCAATGGAAGTACTTCCAGTGCGGCATACGAATGATAGAGCCCGAAGCGAGAAAGGACTAAATCAAATATTCTACTTCCATCCTTTAAACTCTCAAGCACATCAAGGTAATGGCCGCTCAAAAACTCGTCGACTCCCGATTCAACAACCCAGTCTGAGAGCGATCCTTCCCCCGAATGGGCCGTAACTTGCGCTTGTAAATCATGTTCCAACAATGCATCTCTTCCTTGACTTACCTTAGCCATCAGACCTCCAGTCCAAGCTGCACAGTCGTCTCCTGCTCCTATTTCTAATATATTAACCTTTCCTTTAGTTTGAGTTAAAGACCGCGCGACTTCAACCCAGGTTTGTTGACGCCAGGTAACTTTAGGCAAAAAACCAGAGCCATAGCTCATTTTTTTTCTTCGTCCTAATTTATAGCGCTCCTGGCCAAGTAAGAGATTATATGCGCCTGGAATATCACGATTTTTGAGGGATATTTGAAGCCGAGTCTCCAATTCAGCCGCCATAGTCTATCTATTATACATTAATTTAATCAGTTTTCTCTATTTTAGCCTATCCTAACAGTTTATTTCAATTCTTGTTACAATTAATTGATTAATTGTAACAAAATTCAGCTGGATCAGATATAATCGGGCTAAATCAATTAAATTGTTAACCTAAAACTTCCCTTTCCCATTTTCTCTTCTTATGCTCCCACCTAAGTTGATGGTGGCCGATCTTAACGCCGGGTTGTATAAAAAGTTCTGCAAAAATATCTTCTAGGAAACCCAGCGCTTTCTCTTTTAGCAACATATTTTTGATAATCTCTACCAATTTTGTCTGTCTTTTATGAAACAGCAATCCGTATGTCACAACTGTTGCCGGTGAAACTTTTAGACTATCTGCTATGGTTCGATAGTCTAATCCCTTTATGAGAAGGTAGAAAATCGCAATTCGTTTGGCAATCATTATCTTCTCGGTGGGTGAAAATACATCCTCGATAAGAGCAAGAAATACGTCTTTTGATTTTGATCGTGAAAATACTTCAAAAAACAACTGATAAATTCGCATCAATACCTTTTCCTTAAGATATCTTTTGGAGATTCTTGTCATAATTTGTACCAATTAATTGATTAATTGGTACAACTTTTTTTAAAAGTATTCAATGGATTATAATCTACAAAATTTATGCTTTGGGTTCTGGAATAAGTCTAAATATTTTATACCCCTCTGCTTTCAAATTGCAAGGGTTTATGCCTAACCTTCCTTCGCTAAAGTTACGGAAGGGCACAGCGGAGCTTTAACCTGTGCCACCGAAGACCGCAAGGGCGAAGTGGCAAAGCTTCGGTAGGTATATACCCACTCCCGATTAAATCGGGATCAAAGCAGAATGGTATATAATTGTCCAGGGAACAGATTTAATTACAGCTAGTTATTTTTTAACAACCTCATACCGAGCCGATATTTTGAGAGTAATTCTAGTCAGACTGCCTTATTTGGGTCCAAAATATATTCCCACCAATCATTCAACTTGCCGTCTGGGCCAATGCCAGTAAATTTTGGCAAATGTCCAAACCAAAACTCATAATAACCGATCTCAGAGCAATTCCAGGCATTACAATTTATTGATTTCAAGACATTTTCTGCCGCGCTCAAATTTGGATAGTCAAAAAAATTATCGCAGTAAGTTTCGACATTGATAATGCTATCATATATATAGCCTTCAGGCGAATTCGGAGCATAATGTATCGAACCGCATCCACTGTAGTTAAAATTTGGCGATTGAGTCTTTACTAAGCCGAATTTATCCCAGCTATGCTCCAGCCTATTTTCTTCCCAGCTCCCGTAGACATTTGTCAGCGTTGCCTCGGCTCTGTGGCCAAAATCATGAACCATATTCTCAAGCCCATGCTCGTAAGAAAAACCCATGATGGGCATCAACTTGCTACAACTAGTTCCTCCCAACGGCGGCGAATTATACTCAAATCCGTTTGGACCCGCAAGCCTCGACTCATAAAATCCAAACCAAGGACCTCCAAACAACCACAGTTCATCGACTTCTCCGCTGTTTACTCGATTGCAGACACTGTATGTTTCTAGTATTAAAGAATAGTCAGCCGTATCCGGAGAGTGACACGAGCTATTATCAGCCGTACATTGGAGATAGGTATTTTCATTGTAGATAAAGCCGTCCTCTTTTTTAATAAATTCATTTATTTCAATATTTTCGACGACCTGATAATTAATTCTATTTTGGGATAAGTTTTTAAACCAATCTACTGCTTCGTTTGTAGCATCATACGGATTTTTCCACGCCTTATATTCGGTCAATTTTTGCTTGTTCTGTGAAGCTAGCACCGGGTCAAAAATTATGGTCAAAACTTTTTTATCGATCGTTCTGCCCAAGCCTCCCGGCGTGATCGCTGGCGTCGGAGAAGGAAAAGGAGAAGAACCAGGCAAAGGAGTTGGGCTTACAGCTGGCGCTTTTCCCAGCCAATTAATCGTATCGTCGCCAGCATTTTTACCCAAGGAGAAAAGAGCCAGGGAAAAGTCTTGCGTATCGACAATCTTGTCCTCGTTGAGGTCTGCGTCGCTTAAGCTTTTACCTAAATTGCCTTTGATAAAAGAAAGATCGCGGGCGTTTATTTTTCCATCTTGAGGCGGTAAATCACCCAGCAAAATCGTATCGAAATCCAAATTGTAAAGGCCTCCCTCAAGCAAATAAAAGTTCGACTGAAAGCAATTCGCGCTGCTTTTATTGTAACCGCAAAAAACTTTCGCAACTCCTTTTAAAGGTTTAATCAGAAAAGAATATTTATTTGATGGGTCAAAATCTTGAACTTTAATATCAGAGGTAAATGCTTCACTAGCAGCTTCGCGGCTAAAAAGAGTCATCGGATAATCTTTGACTTTTTTTTGCTCGTCGAAGAGGCTGACATTTGCATATATCTTCGCCCCAGGCGGATGACTGCCTTGAATTTTTATCTTTAGAGTAATCGTCTGACTGATGGCTCTCAATTTTGAAACCTGGCGCCTTTTGGTTAAAAAAAGACCGGTCAACAGAGACGTCGACAGCAATAAAGTTAGCGCCAAAAGCTTAATTGATTTTGTCATAAACTTACCACTACTTCATTTTCACTCTGAATTTTATCTAGCCTTATTCCTTCAAAATAAACTTGAGTCTCCTCGTCGTCTATTTTTATCACCCCCTGCTCATAGGGTTTTTTTAAATATAGGTCAATTTCAACAATGGGCTTATCCAAAAGCCCGTAAGTCTTACCCTCCTCAACGTCGGCAATACAGCTTATTTCAACTCCATCCTTGTTTATATTTTTTCTGGGGCATAATCCAAGGCTTCCTCCATTAATCACGTCCGTAACATCAAAAACTTGAGCTGGTATGGATAAAGATATATCTGTAGCATCAAACCTTATTGGCCTATCGGCTGTAACAAATAATGACAAAATGAAACTTCTCGCCGATTTTTTTCTAAGTTGGGGCTTGAGAAAAGTCCTATCTGCTGACTTTATGATATTTTCTTTAGGCTTTATCGGTGTAACTTGTGTAGGTATGATTTTAGTCCGCTCTGCTTTTTTGCTGTATGTATTCGACAATAAAAAGATAATAAGAATTAACTGTAAAACAATTAAACCGACCAAAATAAACGGCAATATTTTCTTTTTTTCCATCTTACCCTCATTCTATACAAATCTTAAACTGAGAACAAGGAGTCCGCACTCTTAGGCGTAAGACTTCACAAGTCTTGACACAGTTTTTATCCGTCATGCTGGAGATCCGATGAATATCGGATCGATAGCATGTTATAAAAGATTCTATCGTCGCGGAGTTTACCCCGATGAATATCGCGGCTCGAACAGCAGCATTATGTACCAGTCACAGTCAGATTACTTGTTACAATTAATTGATTAATTGTAACAAAATTCAGCTGGATCAGATATAATCGGGCTAAATCAATTAAATTGTTAACCTAAAACTTCCCT
>JACQRR010000065.1 GCA_016206365.1 Candidatus Roizmanbacteria bacterium
ACACCTAAGTTCCTGCGATCCAAACCTAAAAATTTTTAAATGAACGCTAATTAAGATACTCCTTTCTTTTTTAAAAATCAATAGCTTGCTATAATACTTGTCATGAAGATAAAATTCATTACCCTCAATCTTTATCATGGATATTTGCTTGATGAGGCGATACAATTTCTCAAAAAAGAAAATCCCGATATCATTGCATTACAAGAAGTATATGCGGGAACTGATGCAGTTTTACCTAACAATCTCCGGTCCTTTATATTGTTACAGAGGGCTTTATTAGGATACTACTCTTGTTTTGCTCCGGAAACGAAGCTAATAAGAGAAGAGGGTGAGGCGGATTTCGGCAATGCTTTGTTCTCGCGCTTTCCAATTAGAAAAAATAGGACTAGTTTCTTACACGGAGTTTACGGTCCAAGCCAATGGAATAAGAGTATGACTGACTTTTCCGGACAGCCAAAGAACATGCTAGTAGTAGAGGTTGTGATCGGTAGGATGACGTTGAATCTTTACAGCCTGCATGGGATATGGGGCTTTGATGGAAACGATAATGAATTAAGACTTCGGATGAGTAGACTAATCACGGATGAGATAAAAGATAAGCAAAATGTGATCATGGGTGGCGATTTTAACTGTCGGCCAAATACGCAAACAATTAATAACATCGAAAAATATTTAGTCAATGTCTTTAAAAATGAACTAAAGACAACTTTCAATATGAAGCACAAAACCAATGGGGGTTATGCAACGGCCGTAGTTGACATGATATTTATTTCACCGGATATAAAGGTGGTAAATCATTATTGTCCGAAAGTTGATGTGTCCGACCACTTTCCTCTGGTTGCTGTTTTGAACGTGTAAATTAAATCTTTTTAAAGGAAATATCAAAGTCATTCCTGCGAAAGCAGGAATCTATTGAAATTAAAATTATATAGATTCCCACTTACGTGGGAATGACAAAGGAATAAGGCAGATTTCGTACGGAAGCTATTTTTTAAGCAACGAAGAAAATTTTTGGCGAAATTTTGTCAATTTAGGGCTGATGACAAATTGACAGTAGGGAGCATCGGGATTTTTTTCCCGGTAATTTTGATGGTATTCTTCGGCCGAATAAAAATTCTCATAAGGTAAAATTTCGGTGATAATCGATCCATCATAAATTTTTTCCGACTCGATTTTCTTTTTGACTTTTTCCGCCAGATTTTTTTGCTCTTCATCGTGACAAAAAATTATTGAGCGGTATTGGGAACCAATATCATTTCCCTGGCGGTCAGGCGTGGTTGGATTGTGGGTTAAGAAAAAAACCTCAAGCAGAGCCTCGTAAGAAATTACTCGAGAATCATAAGTCAGTTGTATTGACTCGGCATGGCCGCTCGTACCCTCGCTGACTTCATAATAATTAGGATCTTTGATTTTGCCACCCGAGTAACCGGAAACAACTTTCTCTACTCCTTTGAGTTCTTTGAAGATGGCCTCGGTGCACCAAAAGCATCCGCCGCCAAATGTTGCGAGCTGTTTTTGCATAAAATTAGGAAGTAACTTTATAAACTACGTCTCCCTCTTTTACTTTCTGGTTGACTTTAAGTCCTATCTCTTGGCCTTTTTTGGCTTTTTGGATAGGTTGATGCTCAAGCTGCATCGAGTTGACAGTCTGTTTAAATTCACGGCCATGACCAACAATCTTTATGCTGTCTCCTTTGATAAGTTGGCCTGTGAGTTTAACTATTCCAACACTCAGATGATTATAATAATGGGTAATTTTTCCAACCTTGGTGTCTTTCATATAGATCACCTTCTTCCTAACATCAGTTTATCACACTCTCAAAAAGCTGACTCCTTTTTGACTCCTTGTTTTAAAACGTGGAAAGAGAGAAAAAAACAAATCAAGGAAAAAACGCTGGCGGCCAAAAAAGGATAAGGTATGGCAACAGTTGCGGCAAAGCCACCAATGATCGGCCCTAAAATCTGTCCGATGCTCATATAGGAGGCGTTTAAACCCATGATTGATCCCTGGGATTTTGCATCAGCTTCTCGAGACAAAATCGTTGGCGTCAAGGTTTGAACGCTGGAGTTAGAAAGGCCTAAAAATATGGAAGCTATGATAAAAGTTGATAACGACCTGGTGAAGAAAAAGGCTAAAAACATCAACGACAGGCCAAAAAGCGCTGAGGAAAAAAGTTTCTTTAATCCCAGAATGGCGACGAATCGATGGACAAGAAAAAGTTGAGCCGTTAAACCAACAATCCCAAAGAGAGTAAAAAGCAGAGATATGTGGTTGGTCGAAAGATGAAGTATTTTTATTGAGAATGGCTGATAGGCAAAAATCATCAGGGAAAAAGATATGGCGCTAAACAAGGTAATGAGAAGAGTCGAGCCGACATTTTCGTCAAACACGGCGTGGAAAAGTTTTTTAAAGTTAAAGAGTGAACTATGTTTAACCTCTCCGAGGTATTTGTTGGTTTCGGGCAGAAAAATAAAAGTGAGAATAACAGCAATAAGCGATATTGTTCCAGCAATGATAAAAGGCAGCGAGGCTGAATGAGAAACGGTTAGAGCCGATATGGTTGGGCCAAAAATAAAGCCAAAGCCAAAGGAAGCTCCGATGATTCCAAATCCCCGCGTCCTCTGTTCTTGCGTCGTGGTGTCGGAGATGACCGCCGAGGCCACCGGGATATTGCCGGCGGTTATGCCGTCAAGAGCGCGAGCCAAAAATAAAAATAAGGCGTTTGGTGCAAATGCCATCATAAAAAATGAGAGAGAAGTACCGAGAATTGAGATTATGAGAAGGGGCCTTCTTCCGTATTTGTCCGACATTCTTCCAATTATTGGCGTTGAGATAAACTGACAGATTGAAAAGGTCGAAAATAAAAGCCCGTTTTGAAAATCAGAAAGGCCATATTTCAGAGAATAAGAATATAGAACAGGAATAATGATCCCGTATCCTAGCGCATTTACGATAGCGATTAAGGCAATGATTAGGATATTTCTGTTTTGTCTGAGCATAGTCGGGGGAAAACTTTAAGTATACCTAAAAGTTTCTTGTAATCGTTCAGGATTTGACAAAACCTCTGTCATCCTGAACGAAGTGAAGGATCTCTGAACTTGTTTCAGGGAATCTCGCATACGCGATAGATTCTTCGCTACGCTCAGAATGACAATTATTTGACTATTCCTGAACGGTTACAGTTTCTTAAGTTTTAAGTTATGATAAGAAGTATCAAAATGACTAAAATAAAAGAAAAAAACAAGAAGCTGGCTCTGGCCGATATCCCGGGAGAAGATCCTTTAGAAAAATTGGTAAATCTTCTGCTGCTTTTGGTTAAATTGATTCTCACTTATTACCAAATTTTTGTTCTCATTCTGGGTATCGGTTTTCTCATCATTATTCTTCTTTTGCTCATCTTTTTCGGCGCTTTGGGTTTTTAATTTTCAAACAAAAAATGTTTGAGGTATAATAATTGCTTATGGCAAAAATTAAAGTAAACTTCACCTTTTCCACTTTTACCCTGCGTCAGAAAAAGTGGCTAATCCTGTCTTCTCTATATTTGGCCCTGCTGCTTTTGGGCGGTATGAGACTGGTCTATATCGCCGGCGGCTGGAACCTGCTCTTTTATTTTTTCAAATCTCGGATAAAAAAGCCAATCAGAAAAGGCTCCACCTTTCCTTCAAGTTTAAAAAAGTAAAAAAAATTCTTTAAATTCCGCAATGTAAATTTCTTCAATCGATTGTTTCGATTGATCGATTAATCGAAACATTCATGAGTGGAAATCTAAAATAAAATAAAGTAGATTTAGAGTGTTTTGATAGAGAACTACACCTGACAGGTTTAAAAACAGGTATAAAAAAATCTTTTGGGATTGTAATTAATAAAGGGCTTGGCACCTCATTCATTTGAGGATATTATAATCCATAATAAGATAAAAATATGACTGATGCAGAGATTGGACAATTTGAGCCTGCTCCACTCGCAATTCATAAACGACACACAATTCCTGGAAGCAATTGAAGATGTCCAATAAATATTGTCCCGCTTGATATGTTGTCTTCACGTCAGGTTGGTAGGCCAGTCTATTCCTGCCCGTATCAAGATTTCTCTTCTGGTGAAACCTGTGGGAAGAAATTTGATAGAGATGGAAATGAAATACGAATAGGTTAGAAAAGACAAGAGGCGTTGCTAATTCGATCACAGCCGATTCTGATTAACGCTACTTATTTTAAGTGTTACTGGGAGTTTGGTTGCTTTGAATTCGAGGTAAAGGAGGCGTCCAGTCTCTGAAGTGTTTAACGGCCAATGATTGTAATTGACTTGTAATTCTCGCTTCTTTAACAAACCCAACTATAAATCCTTGTAAAGCCGCATTAAATCCGTCACCTGCCTCATAGCGAAAAAGCAAAGCTATTGCTTCTGCTTTTTTAATGTTCCAGTTTGTTCTATCAGTAAGGTCTAAAGTTTCCATCGTTAGTATTATATAACACTTTTTAACTTGCCAGGCGTTATTATCTCAAATATTTTATTGGGTTTTTGGCCGCCTTTGAGCAAGCGAATTTTTTTTGTTAACTTCTATTACAGTCTTTTCATACCACTTATCGTCTCCAAGACATAAGGCATGATATTTACAAGTTATAGCAGCCATGCTTATATCATATCTATTTTGGAATTTATTCCAGGCAATATTAGATTTAGGCTGTGGAGGAATATCTTTCTCAAGTGCGTCTTGAAAACTTTTTACTTTTTCCAGGTTTTTCAAAAACTCTTTATCTTCATACTCAATCGGGATTTCCAATCTCCTGTTTCCAGACCTTTCGACATATAAAATTTTAGCTTTTAAATGCGGAAAATTTTTCTTGAGAAAATAATGGTAGACGATAACTTGTAATCTGTGTTCGTCAAAAGGTTCAGGTTTATCTAGCTCATTGTCAAAAATCTGTTTTCCTGCACCTTTAATCTCATAAAGAATAAATTCGCCGTTTATTCTGACAATGGCGTCGTATTTGCCTGTAATCCCAAAATCGTTCCAAGGGATAAATCGCTCCGGGCTAACGAGACTACCATCTTTCTGCCATTCTTCCAGTACCATTTTTTGAATCTTTTGGCCTTTTTCCTGAAGCCTGCCGAAAAGCTGCCAGATCTCGGCAATCCGAGGGTGAACAAGCGGCAGAGGTGCTTTCTTCTTTTTATAATATACGCCACTTGGGCAACTCGTCAGATCATTTGCAGAAATATAAAATTTATTTCTCGGAATTCCCATGTTTATTGTTTTCGCTGATAAGATGTGAAAATGCCAAGTCCCGTTGACAATTTACAAGACAGGCTTGTATAATATATATATCACGATGAGAGGACTACCAAAGGGTTTCGTCCCAAGGGAATGCC
>JACQRR010000061.1 GCA_016206365.1 Candidatus Roizmanbacteria bacterium
ATCGAAAATATAAAAAAGACGAATTTAGACGGCTTGATTAACAAAATGAATTTTTATATCGTTAATGATCTCAGCCAATCATACCATGACGACCCTTCCAAGCCATTTGAGGGAATTAAATTCACAAAAATATTAGAAACGGGAAAAGACATATGCGGCGCTGAATCCTCTATTGCCATTACTAATCCTCTCAATTCAACTTGTAGAGGTGGACAATATGGCGGATTTGCCTGTGGCTATGGATGTCTTTCAAGTTGGGTTTGCGGTCCAAACGTCGTAGGCGGAATAGCTGTTCCTCACGAATTAGCTCACGCAATAGCCTTTGTAGAAGATGAATACGGTGACAGTGGTAGCCCCCAGGGATCAGAACCGCTAATTTATAATTGCTCTGATGAACCAACCTGTTCTAAATGGTCAGGGATGTCTGGAACAGGTTGCTATATAGGTTGTGGTTCCGGATCTCCTCCAAAATTTGGATATAGTAATTTGTATAGACCAACCGACGAAAGCATCATGAGAGCAACCCCAAATAACTTTACATTCAATTCGCCATCACTAAAAGCTTGGGAGGAAGCATTAAAAAATTTTCAGTAAGATAAAATCAAGTATGGATTTAAAAAAACTATTTTTTTCTATAACATCAATATTTATTATCTCGGTAATTTTCTTAAGATCTATCTCAAATGTTTTGGCCGTGCAGCCTGTCCCTGACTTCAGACTTAAGTTGATCATGAATCAATCAGCCGACTTCACATTGAGTTTTAATAAAATCGGACTTGAGCAAGGTCCATCCTTAAGCTATGGAATCAATTACCAAAATAATTATTATCTAATTAGGATCGTTGATAAAAACAATCAGGAATTATTCAGCGGAAAAACCTTAAGAATGTATCAAACTTTACCTCCTGATTTTATTCCCGTTACCAGTTTTACTCCGGAAATAGTTATTGTCGATCCCCTCAATTTATATTTACCTTACTTCAACGAGGCGACAAAAATACAGATGTTTGACGAGAATAACGTCTTGAAATTGGAGATTGTCCTTGCCGATTATAACCTGCAAGGAGTTAAATACAGATATGCCGCCTGTGATCTTTGTGGATACTGTCCACCAGACAAAACGCCATCAACCTGGGAAAAGTGCAGAATGTGTTTGTATCCAAGCGCCAATCCAACCCCAACTATGGGAGACACTCTTCGCATTACTGATCCGTCCTCAAATGCAGGACCAACACCTTTTCCTGAAAAAGCCTATACCGGTATAGGTTGCATAAACTCCAATCAGGCAAAGTTAACTCAAAAAATCTTAAATCTAGTTTTCTCAATAACGGCTGGAATTGCCTTTCTCTATCTTTTGTATGGGGCCTTTATCATTTTAACGTCCCAGGGTGATGCAGAAAAATTAAATCTCGGCAGACGCCTTGTCTATGGGGCTATAATCGGTCTTACCATAACCTTATCTTCATTGTTAATTGTAAATTTTATTGCTTCAGGAATTCTTCGAATACCAGGATTTGGTAAACCTTAAGCTTGATTTTCTAAATTTGTGCTAAACTCTAGAGATATGAGATTGAAAAAAAAATCTCTTATTTTTCTCTTAATTCTTTTTATCATTCTCATCTTTATCATCGGAGTCCGCTATGGTCAGCGAGTTGAGAAAACCAACAAAATCGTAGATTACCTAATCAGCCTTCCACCAACTCAAACTCCCCAACCGACTCAAAAACCATTAGAGTTTAAAACTTATACCAATAAATTATGCGCAATAGAATTTACCTATCCATCTAATTTCGCTAAATTAGAAGAATCTTCAAAATCTGCTAGATTCTCTGATGGAATTCAACCTCTGACTTTTGATTGTAACGAAGACAATAAGATTAAAAGAATATTCGAAAATCCTCAAAATGCTACAGCTGAGGCGAAATTTAAAAATAAATCAATTTTAATTAAAATAAAACCTGAGATTAGATTGATAGTTGGATTGAAGCCTATTTGGGTATTTAAACTGGTAAATCCATTAAACAAAAAAAATATTTATTTCGAAATCTCTCAACCTCTTTACCCTCTTTTAGAAAAAAGTCTGGAATTTCTAGCTTTTTAAATTCTCGATCTAATTTCTTGAGAATGTTTTTCCTTTGGCTTTTGACTATATCCATTTTAGATTGACTGTAGGCTGCATTAATAATAAAATTACTATCCCATGGCAGAAAAAGCTAATTTTAAACCTAAAATACTAGAAGAACTTGCCGCTCAAGCTGAAGCCGCATTTATTTCGGTGCATTTTCGAGATCGTGAAATAAGATATACCCCAGGAACATCAATCCCCGAAAGGTTAAGATTAATTTGCAATCCAGAACTTTTAACTCCCCATTGGAGAGGTATTTTCGTGCATCTTTTTCCTGATGATATTCCACCGGCAGAATTTAATCCAGACTCAGTTTATAGGTCTCCTTTAACAAGATTCAATGATCGCCAAAAAAAACTGCACAAACAGTTATTGAATAGCTTTGGCTTTGAATCACCAAAATTATTAAGTACAACCAGCCCCCTTCATGTAGAAGAATTAAATATAGGCTTTACAAATGAGAGAACCGCCTTAGCAAACAGAATGAACGAGCTGCCGTTAATACAAAGATTGGGCGACCTTGGTCAGACAGACCCTCAATTAAAAACCACCCCAGAGAGATTGAGGTTAAAAATGACTCGACTCCAGCACTCTCAAGATTTTGCCCGAAGTGTAATTATGACCAATCTTAGACTGGCA
>JACQRR010000062.1 GCA_016206365.1 Candidatus Roizmanbacteria bacterium
AAAAAAGCAATTTTTAGAACTCAAATAAGAGAAACAATTAAGGCGCATTTAAATAAGCAAGAAGAATTAGGAAACAAAATCAAAGTTTTAACTTTGTTTTTTATCGATAAGGTTGATAACTATATGAAAAAAGACGGGATAATAAGAAAAATCTTTGTTGAAGAATTTGAAAAATTAAAAGATAGTTTTGATCAGTTTAAAAATATTAGCAGTCATCTCATTCACAACGGTTATTTTGCCAAAACAAGGAAAAAGGGTGAAATAATCTATAAGGATACAGATGGTAAGACAAAAGAAGACAAAGAAATCTACGACCTAATTATGAAAGACAAGGAGAAACTACTGTCTTTTTCTGAACCGACTAGCTTTATTTTTTCTCACTCCGCCTTAAAAGAGGGTTGGGATAATCCTAATATTTTTCAAATCTGCGCTTTGAGGGAAGTGAAAAGAGAAAAAGAAAGAAGACAACAGATTGGGCGAGGATTAAGATTGGCCGTTGATACAGAAGGAGACAGAATTTTTGATAACAACATAAATGTTTTAACAGTCGTAGCTAATGAAAGTTACAGTGAATTTGTGGGCGGTTTGCAGACAGAGTATATAGAAGCAGGATACAAAGAGCTACCAAAAGCTGCTAACGCCAGAGAAAAAGTAAGAATTAAATTCAGAAAACATTTAGCAAGTGAAAGTGATGATTTTAAAACACTTTGGGATAAAATAAGGCGAAAAACAAAATTTAATATCGAACTGGATAAAAAAAAATTTATAGAGAATTCTGTATCGAAAATTAAACAACTGGATATTAATAATCTCGTTGTTAATGTAGAAAAAGTCCAGGTAGATTTCGATAAAACAGGTACACTAAAGACAATTTACCAGACCACTTCATACGGCGAAAGATTAGTCAACAGAATAAACATAGATAATATTATTGAAAGAATATCTCAAGAAACTGGGATAACAAGAACAACTACTTTTGAAATACTGACAAACATTGATAATCTAGATTTGTTGTTTAAAAATCCGGAAGAGTTTATAAGAAGCTGTATTTCTTTAATTAATATTAGTCTTAATGAACTGATTATAAATGAAGGCTTAAAATACATCCCTACTCATGACGTTTGGGAAGTCAACCTGTTCCAAGATTTTGTCAGTTATGCTAAAAAATCTATAAAAAGTAAAAAATCAGTTTATGAACGAGTTGTTTTTGATAGCGAGGGAGAAAGAAAATTTGCCGAGAATCTTGAAAAAAATAATCGCGTGATTCTTTTTACAAAGCTTCCTCCTAATTTTATTGTCGATACTCCACTTGGAGATTATCACCCAGACTGGGCTATTGTTTACAAAACAGACATTGGGGAAAAACTATATTTAATAAGGGAAACTAAGTTTGTTGATAAACTGGAAAATATCAGGCCAAGCGAACAACAAAAAATTGTTTGTGGACAAAAACATTTCAAAGCTATCGACGTTGATTTCAAACCTGTGAAACAATTAACCCTAGAGGACTTAGTGTAAAGAGTCGAAGAAGTAGATATAAAAAGTAAATTATTTTTTCCAGATCCCAACTCTTTTTTCTTTCGACTCTTTTTCAGCAGTAAGTAACTCATCCTGATATTTTATCTTTGCCCGTTTCTCATAGAGTACAACCTTTGCCAGTCCATTTCTCACAAGTTCTATGTTTAGATTTACTCCGTCAACAAATACATAACCTAATAATCTGCCGAACTTATCCTGCTTATATTTTTCTTCCTGTTCGAGAGTTATCTCTTTGTTTAACACCATACGTTCTGTAAATTGATTTGCTTCTTGATAGAATGGTTCTTTTTGTTCGGGAGTAGACATACCATAAAGTCTAATTTCTTTTCCGTTTTGAAGTTGTATAGTATCGCCGTCAACGACTCGAGTAACAATAAGTTTTTGATTAATTTCTGATTGTTTGGATGATTCTGTTTGAGATTTTTGCGATTGATAGAAACTTCCTCCAAGAAATGAAACAACGGCAACAACAACTACGACAATAAGGAAGGATGGAGAAGCTCTGTTTTTCATTTATCTTTAGCATCGCGAACAATAATACGTTTCCCTTTCTCGTCTAGCTCTAACTCCAAATTCTGATCTTGTCTCCAGCGAAGTGAACGCAAAAACTCTCGTGGAATAACCAGAGCCTTTGAGTATTTTCCTGTTGAGGTGAGTTTACGAATAAGTTTCATAGGAAGAGTTTTAACTTAAAATCATTGTACTCCTTCGATTGTAAGAATTTCAACCCCTCTCCTCGTCTTTGAAGAGGAGGAGAGGGGAAGGGGTGAGGAGAAGATGTCTAGAATTGGGTCGATGACATGCCGCTCCCCCTGCCCCCGTGCCAAGTCTGCTAAAAGGAGGGAGTGCGTGGATGGAACTTTTTGTATAGCACTCCCGACAAACCGAAGTGCCGAAAGGGTAATAGAAGTTAAAAGATTAAAAAGTAATTCTGACTATAGAAACAGTCGGCACGCCCATAACATAAGTCTAATGGTTGACGAAATTGTTTACCACTCTTGGCCTATAAAACCTAACCGCAGGGGGAGCGAGGCTCGATCACCACTTAAAGCCTCTATAGAGAAGATTACCAACAATATCCAAATAAATACCCAAACTCCATAAGAAAGAAATATTTCTTATTCTCATCATCGAGCCGAGCATGTCACCCACGACGTTGCTCGTGTAACAGTAATAACTCTCAAGTAATTTCTTCTTATGTAGGTCGATTTCCGAGATAAGGAACTGACCGAGGAAATCGGACGTTACCTCAAAACCTAACCTAAGTCGGGGGTCTGCGACCAACAACTTTGTATTTTTTATCAGAGCTAGATTAGATGAGTCGGCCGACAGGCCAACGACTGACCACTCCAGTCGCCAACCACTCTCATCTCTCATTCCCTTTCTCTCTTTTTCCGCCCCTGCCTCTTTAAGACAAGTGATCCCGATTCAATCGGGAGAGCTACTAATCATACAATCAAAGGGGGTTTGCGGGGGAATACCCCCGCAACATCTTGAGAGTTTGGCTTAGGGCTGGTTG
>JACQRR010000063.1 GCA_016206365.1 Candidatus Roizmanbacteria bacterium
AAAGATAAAACAGGAAAAAAATTAACTTTTAGTGAAATTATTAACAAAATAAAGTTAAGAATTTTGAATATACTTCTAGAGTTTGAGGTATTTCTTCTCCATTTGGTTGGTTATATTCCGTTTCATCATCTACGAAGAGCTTTCTATCGAGTAGGAGGAATAAAGATAGGAAGAGATTCAACAATTCATATGGGTACCCGTTTTTATGATCCGCATAATGTCGTCATTGGAACAGACAGTATTATCGGCGAGGGAGCGGTTCTAGATGGCAGAGATAAACTTATTATCGGCGATCATGTGGCTTTAGCCACAAATGTAATGATTTTTAATTCACAACATGAGATTAACGACGAATTCTTTTCTCCTAGCAACGCTCCTGTGATCATTGAAGACTTTGTATTTATAGGTCCACGAGTAATTATTAAACCAGGAGTGAAAATAGGTAAGGGAGCAATAGTTGCGGCTGGAGCCGTTGTCAGCAAAGACGTGGCTCCCTATGCTGTCGTTGGCGGAGTTCCGGCAAAAATTATCGGTGAGAGAAAGCTAAAAAATCTTCATTACAAGCTCGGCAGGGCAAGATGGTTTAGATAATTTCAATCCGCCGTACCGACGAGATAGACGGCTTGCCAGGGGCGATAAGAGGAGAAAATTTTTTTCTCAAAGCTAGTTTTATTCCCTTGATGTACTTTATAGTCAAAGACTGCTTTTGCGCCCCATGCGGGAAAGTCAACTTGTTTTATAACTCCTTTTTTTAGAGTAGGGTCATCCTGGCGGATTTCTGGAAGTGGAGGAACTACGTCATAGACGGTGACAGGAGAAATCTCTATTTTTCTCTGATCCTTTTTTCCATAGAATCTGAAGTAAAGAAGATTGTTTTCTTGATCAACCTCGGTTTGAATCAAAATAGAAGCGGGGGTATCGTTTTTAATCTTCAAATCCGGTGATGGCGCAAACACAGTGGCGTCAAATCCAGGTTTGGAATCGTTTTCATAGTAGCTGACTCGGTAGGCATGAGCAGTGCGTTCAATTATAGGCAGTCCCGAGTTGAGAGCAGCTCTAAATAATGTCGTTGAGACTTGACAAACACCACCACCATCTCCCAAAACAGTTTTTCCTGATTTTATGATATAAGCTGGTTTATAACCGGTTAAGGATGAGATATCGCCGACCGTTTCATTAAATGAAAGAAGGCTATTTTTTTGTATCAATACTCCATTAAACATCGAACTGGCTAAAATGACGTTGTGGATGCGTTCAGGTATAGAACCACTAAAATCAGATTTACCCTCGGCAATAAGTTCCTCAATTCCAAACTCATTCGCTTTCGCAAGGGTAACCTCCGGTTCAATAAGCTTAATCGGGAGTGTGAGTTGTAGATCTTCAACTTTGTTTTCTAATCCACGAATAAGTCTATCTATATCAGAAAGAAATTTTTTTTCTTCAATCTCCTGACCTTTTTCTTCTTGGCGGAAACTTACCACCCGACCTTTCTCAAATTTAAAAAGCGCGTTTTTCGCAGGTTTGTCATACTTTTCTTCCGAGTCTGATATAAATTCTTTAATCAAAGATTTTTCATAATTAATACTTAATAGAAATTTGAAGTTTTGCCAGTTGAGGAGTGTTGCAAGTTTTTGATACAGCCGTGAAGTAAGATGTGTAGATCTTCCAATTATATAGGCTCTGTCGGCTAATCCTTTTGCATCATAGCCGATCTTTAATTTCTCGCCTGAAAAAGTTGCAATAGGTTCGTCCTTATAGAGTACATCAATACGAACACTCTTAAACTGATTATTTAGTTTTTTGAAGTATTCGAAAACTTCTGACTTTGATTTCTTTCCAAAATCGATTTCATTTATATAAACATTAGGATAAATCTTATTATTGAGGTTGCGTTCTTCCTTAATAAGAGTATAAATCGAGAAACTGACGAAGATGAAGACACCGATTAAAAATACTATGATCCATCGCATGTTAAATCTGATATGATAATTACTATGGATGATAATAAAGTAAATGCTGACCAAAATCAATCCCTCGGTGATAGTCAGGACAAGCCCGTTGAATTGACGGGTGAATCAACTGCATCTTCGCCTCCACAATCAGAGACAATTAACAAATCAGGACCCATTTTTGAATCTGTTCCCGAAGAGGAATTAAAACCAGAGGAGGTAGCACCAGAGGTAGCTACGCCAACTGGTGAAGAAGTGACGCCTCCCGGATCAGAGAACCCCACAGACGTCCCACCGGTTGTTTACGAGGAAAACAAAAGCAAATATTTTATTATCGCGGGAGGAGCAATTTTCTTTTTGTTGGTTCTTTTATTTTTTTTACGAATAATTTTTGGAGGAAAAGGACCTTCTAAGGAAGTCAAACTAACCTATTGGGGGTTGTGGGAAGAGAAGGAAGTATTCACGCCTGTTATCGAAGATTACCAGCGCAAAAATCCCGGAGTTAAGATAGACTATCAAAAAATGTCTCCGCAAGATTATCGAGATAAGCTTTTGGCTAGAAGCAAAAATGGACAGGGTCCAGACATATTTCGGTTTCACAACACTTGGCTTCCTGAGATAAAAGATGTAGTAACTTCTATTCCAGAAAACATCATGAGTAATAGCGACTTTGAAAAGACATTTTACAAAATTCATCAATCTGATTTAAAGAACGGAAATTTTTATTATGGCCTTCCGCTTTATCTAGACGGATTAGTTTTGGTTTATAATGATAGCCTTTTTAAAAAAGCAGGTATTGCGGCGCCTCCTTCAACTTGGGATGAACTTACAGATACAGTAGTAAGGTTGACGGTCAAAGACACAAACGGACAGCTAGTTACAGCCGGAATCGCTTTAGGCCTTGCTTCAAACGTCGATCACTTCTCAGAGATTCTTGGCCTTATGATTGTCCAAAATGGAGGCAGCTTAAAAACCCTTGATCAACCCGAGGCGGCTGGAGCGCTAGAGAGTTACCGCCGTTTTGCTGAACCCCCAAATAATTTTTGGGATGATTCCATGCCCAACTCGCTGACCGCATTCATTCAAGAGAAGGTGGCGATGGTCTTTGTTCCAACCTGGGAAATTTTGCTGATCAAGAATGCCAATCCTGATTTACAATTGAAAGCTGTGCCGCTTCCCACAGTCCCCGGAGGTTCACCTGTATCGATTGCCAACTATTGGGTAGAAGGGGTATCTCGCTATAGCAAAAATCAACTCGAGGCGTGGAAATTTTTGCGTTTTTTGATTGAGAAGGATACATTGACCAAACTCTATGAAATTGAGAGCAAATTGCGACTTTTTGGAGAACCATACTCTCGTGTTGACTTGGGGTCGCTTTTGGCTCAAAATGAATATGTTGGAGCAGTTATAAAACAGTCAGATTACTTTGTGTCGTTGCCGCTTATATCAAGAACATTTGACAACGGCTTAAACGATGAAATTATTCAATATTTAGAAAATGCTGTCAACGCAACTGTAAATGGATTAACCTATGCTGATGGGCTAAAGACTGCAAAACAAGGAGTTGATCAAGTATTTAGTAAGTATAAAATAGAGTAGATAATTCTATTTCGTCATTCTGGGGAGCGAAGCGACTCCAGAATCGTTGTTTTTATTAATAACTACGATTCCGGACAAGTCTTTCGACAAGTCTTCGACCGTGAGGCTCAGACCGAATCGGCTCAAGACACTGAGCAAAGTCGAAGTGCCGGAATGACAATCCC
>JACQRR010000066.1 GCA_016206365.1 Candidatus Roizmanbacteria bacterium
TCAAAGATAATTTTAGTCTCTGACATCTGTCAATACGTCCCCCAAAAGGATAGCAAAAAGGTCGAGCAGATTGTGGAGAGAGCAATTAATCTTTAGGAAAAAATTAGTAGAAATTCATTGAGATTTGTTGAAATTTATCGCAAAAAACAATTAATTTCAATTAGTTTCTAATAGTTTCAATTAATATCTTAACTGTGGAAAATGTAATCATAATCGGTGGTGGGCCGGCTGGACTGGCCGCTTCTTTGTATCTCGCGCGCGCCAATCTTAATCCTTTACTTTTTGCCGGCTCTCCGCCTGGTGGTCAATTGATGCTTACATCTGATGTTGAGAATTATCCCGGGTTTGAATCGATATTGGGACCACAATTAATCGAAAAATACCGCGCTCACGTCCAAAAATTCGGAACCAGAATAATAGATCAGAATATAACAAAAGTCCATTTAAATAACTCACCATTCACGCTTTCAACCGTTGATAAAAGTTATTCGGCCAAGGCAATTATTATCACCACAGGGGCAAAAGCTCTTTGGCTCAATCTTCCCAACGAGCAAAGGCTTAGAGGTAAGGGCGTCTCTGCCTGTGCAACCTGCGATGCTTTTTTCTTTAAAGATAAAATCGTAGCGGTTGTTGGTGGAGGAGACACAGCTATGGAAGAAACACTTACCCTGACCAAATTTGCCAGTAAAGTCTATCTGATACATCGTCGCGGTCAATTCAGAGCCTCTAAAATCATGCAGGAACGAGTTTTTAAGAACCCGAAGGTAGAGATAATATGGAATAGTATGGTTGTAGATGTTTTGGGGGAGGATAAAGTGGAAGGGTTAAAATTGAAAAAAGTAAAAGATGTCATCCTGAACCACGCAAAGCGGGGTGAAGGATCTCTCGCGAATGCGAGCTCGAACGAGTCGAGAGATTCTTCGTCTTCGACTCAGAATGACAAAGAAAATATATTAATAGTCGATGGTCTCTTTTTAGCGATTGGTCATAAACCAGATACAGATATCTTCATGCGCCAGGTGGAGTTTGATAGCAAAGGTTATATTATTACTTCGGCTAGGCTATCTCTAGAGTTGGCTAAGTTCAAAATTCAAAGTTCAAAGTTCAAAGTTACAGTTGAAAATTCAAAGTTAGAAGAAATTAAAAATAAATTCAATTTAAATTTTCATTCGTCTACTTCGGTTGAGGGAGTTTTTGCAGCAGGTGACTGCGTTGACTATATTTACAGACAGGCCGGGACAGCGGTTGGTATGGGTATAGAAGCTGCGTTAGACGTCGAGAAGTGGTTAGGCGTGGAGACTCCTAATTACTAATGATTAATAAATTACTAATGATCGATATTGACTATTATGGATACAGGACTAAAAATGCTTGAGACTGACCAACATATAATACGAAAAACAGGTAGAAGTTTGAGGTTGGAAGATGGGGTGATAGAAAGATTGATAAAGCCAGAAGCCATTCATGAACTCAATTTTCCTGTCAGGATGGATGATGGAAAAACTAGAATCTTTAAAGGATTTCGTGTTCAGCATAATAGCGCTCTTGGTCCATATAAGGGGGGGATTCGCTTCCATCAAAACGTTTCTCGCGGAGAAGTACAGGCATTAGCAACATTGATGTCGATAAAGTGTGCTGTAGCCGGATTATCCTATGGCGGAGCAAAGGGTGGAGTAGTGGTTGATCCAAAACTTCTTTCTAAAAGTGAACTGGAGCGTCTCTCTCGTGCTTATACTAAAGCGATCTCTTCATTTATCGCTCCTGAATTTGATATCCCTGCACCCGATGTCAATACCAATCCAAAAATAATGGCATGGATGGTCGATGAATTCGTTAAGTTAAAAATTAAAAGTGACCCGTTCGATAAAACTCAGGGTCATCCTGAGCGTAGTCGAATGGATGAAAAATTAAAAGTAAATAAGAAAATGTTAAATCAATTAAGGGCGACGTTTACCGGTAAACCGGTTGAGATTGGTGGTACACTGGGGAGAACAGAGGCGACTGGAAGAGGAGGAGTAATAGTTTTGAAATCTTTGTTGAAAAAATTACACCGTCGTGTCATTCCGAGCGAAGCGAGGAATCCAGCGACCGTAGGGAGTGCAATAAATAATAATGACGCTTCGCTAGATTCCTCGGTCTCCGCCAGCTGGCGGATCCCTCGGAATGACGGGGGGAGGTGGACTGTTGCGGTTCAGGGCTTTGGGAACGTAGGATATTATTTTGCTAAATTAGCTTCCGAAGAAGGATTTAAGGTGGTAGCTGTTGCGGATTCTAAAGGTGCCATTGACGTCAAAGATGGATTAGATCCAGAAGCTACTTTAAAATGCAAGGAAGAGAAAGGGACGGTGGCTGGATGCTATTGTAGAGGTTCTGTTTGCGATCTTCGCTTTGGAAAAACTATCAACCAAGTAGAACTATTAGAACTTCCGGTTGATGTACTTGTTCCGGCTGCCTTGGAAAATGTTATCAATGAAGATAATATGCGTAAAATAAAAGCCAAAATAATTGTCGAGATGGCTAACGGGCCAGTAACAGAAGAAGCTTTCGAGTATCTTAAGAATAAAGGAGTGATTATTATTCCTGATGTTTTGGCAAACAGTGGAGGGGTGATTGTTTCCTATCTTGAATGGTACCAAAACATGCATAGCGAAACTTGGTCGGAAGAAAAAGTAAACGAAAAATTAAGAGAGATGATAAATAAGGCCTTTAATTCGGTATGGGATCGAGCGATCAGTAATCAAAAAAGTAATCGGTATTCAGTTATCAGTTATCAGTCAAAAACTGAAAGACCGACCACTGACTACCGACTACTGAAGACTGATGTAGATTTAAAACAATCTGCTTTTGAATTGGCGATTGAGAGGATAGTCCAAAAATGGCAAAGCCACGTTTGACGTGGTAAAATAGAAGTTATTCTATATGCAAGAGTTTAGAGAATATTTGAGCTTTCTTCAGAACTATATAAAATCTCGGATCTTAAACTTCGGACAGCGATTCGAGAATTTCAAAAACATTATCGTCGCATTACTAGTTGCTAAAAGGGGAAAATACTCTTCTCATTTTTTAAATAGCTCCTTTTTTCTTCTCGTTTCTGCTGTTGTGATTGGACTGCCAACAATTGCTGAAAATAATCCATTTATAAGCTCCTTACAGCAGAATAACAACATTTATCAAGCCGGTGTTGTCTCGTATAATCCATATGAAAACTCTTTATCTACGGTCATTTCAGTCAAACCAAGAGATAAAATTGTCGATTACGAAGTTTTGGGAGGAGATACGCTAGAATCGATTTCCAAAAAGTTTGACGTCTCTGTCGATACTTTAAAATGGGCAAACAACTTAAAAACAGATGTTATTAAGCCGGGGCAAACTTTAAAAATTCCTCCTGTAACAGGCGTTGTTCATAAAGTAGCTTCCGGAGAAAATATCTATTCCATCGCAAAAAAATACAAGACAGACGCGCAGAATATTGTCAATTTTCCCTTCAATGATTTTGTTGATCTGGACACATTCGCGCTTAATTCCGGACAGATTCTCTATGTGCCAAACGGAGTGATTGAAGAAGAAAGACCGAAAACTCCTTATGCGCCGTACATCGCTCAAGTTCAAGCTGGTATCCGAGGAACGTCTAATTTTATCTGGCCGACTTCGGGTGGAATTTCTCAGTATCCGGTTTGGTACCATATGGGTTTGGATATAGCTAATTCTGCTTTACCCCCGGTTTTGGCTTCGGACACTGGTACGGTTACTTATGCCGGATGCGTTCGCTATGGTTACGGCTGCAGTATTATCGTCAATCATGCCAATGGTTATGAAACCCTTTATGCCCATCTTTCTTCGATCGGTGTCAGTCCAGGACAAGGA
This sequence comes from Candidatus Roizmanbacteria bacterium, assembly GCA_016206365.1. Lineage (GTDB taxonomy): Bacteria > Patescibacteriota > Microgenomatia > UBA1406 > GWC2-37-13 > 2-01-FULL-40-13. The sequence goes on from JACQRR010000066.1 coordinate 3,865, forward strand.
GTAACGCAAGGACAGCAGATTGGAGTTGTCGGTTCGACAGGAAGGTCAACGGGCCCGCATCTTCACTTTGAAGTCCGGTCCGGCGGGATTCTTCTTAACCCTCTTAATTTCTTAAAGTGACCCCATTTAATCGGGGTCATCCTGAACTTGTTTCAGGATCTTAATATTAAAAAATAGAGATGCTGAAATTACTTCAGCATGACATGGGGCAGTTAAATAATTTATCTGATTTTAATTCTTGAAAGAATCAAACCCCAAAAAGATCCAAGGTCGATTATAAGATAGAGAATGAGTGAAAAGACAATGCTTTTCAAAAGAAATACAATCCCTTTTTGTTTGTAAACAAATGTCCAGAAATACCACTCCAGATTGGTAAATTGGACAAAAATGAGAAGAGCGACGTACATAAAAATCCAATGGAAGAACCCCAGAATCAAAAAAGAGACAAAGAGAACAGCCAGGATGGCTTTAAAGGCTTCTTTTTTTGAGGTGGCGACCGGATCGAAGCGGAGTCTTTTTTGATAAAGCAATACCCAATCACGGCTTCTTTTAAAATATTTCACCGCAATAGGCCAAAAGTCTTCAAATTCGTGGTAGACCATGAGTTCGGGTGAAAATCTAATTTTTGCTTGTTTTTCGATGCGATAGGTAAGCTCAATATCTTCGACGGTTGGTTCAGGGAAATTCTCATTAAAACCGCCAATCTTCTGGAAAAGTTTTTTTTCAATGCCGGCAATACGAGTGGAGAAAAGGTAGTAGCGGGCGTATTTTTCCCGTTCGATAAACCAGTAGACCCAGTCGCGCATGGCTTTGAAGTTAGGGAAAAATTTATTGGTTTTTTGCCGGTAATGCCAGATGCCAGTAAAGGCTTTAATTTGTTTTTCTTTAGCAAACTGAAAAGCATAACGAAGAGTTGACTTTGCGAGTTCGACGTCAGAATCTAAAAAAAGAACATATTCTCCTTTTGTTTTTTTGACTCCGTAGTTGCGAGCATAAGCTGGTCCGAAGTTTTTCCTTAGTGGATAAACCGTAAGTTTGTACTTTAAAACCGACTGAATCTCTTTTATTTTCTTAAGAGTTCTATCTTTGGATTTATCATCAACCACAATGACTTCTATATTCTTAAAGTGTCTGAAGTCGGAGTTATTGATTGAGAGTAGGGGAGTGTGGATGGTATTTTGACTGTTGTGGGTGGGAATGACGATTGAGAGGAGTAATTTGATCTTCATTATGGAAGAATTGTACTATAAA
>JACQRR010000067.1 GCA_016206365.1 Candidatus Roizmanbacteria bacterium
ATATTGTTACTATGCGTTATACTGGACCAAAAAATAAAATTGCTCGTCGTGAAGGGATTGATCTTGGACTAAAAACCCCGGGATCAAAATCTCATGAGAGACTTCTAAAAAGACTAAATATATCTCCAGGTCAGCAAGGAAAGCGCGGGCGGCGAAAGTTTTCTGATCATGCAAGACAGCTTCGAGAGAAACAGAAGCTTCGCTATATGTTTCAACTGAGTGAAAAGCAGCTGAAAAAGTATTTTAATCAAGCAGTCATTAAAAAAGGCAATACGGCACTCCATCTAGCAAGATTTCTAGAAAAACGCTTAGATAATGTAATCTTTAGAGCAGGAATCGCTCCAACGCGTGCATCTGCCAGACAATTAGTAACGCATGGACACATAAAACTAGATGATAGAATCATTTCAATTCCTTCCTATCAAGTCAAGAAAGATGATATAATTACGTTTTCAAACGAAAGTGTAAGAAAAATTCCCTATATAGAAAGAATGCTTGAAAATAAAGATATATTGTTGCCAAACTGGATAGAAAGAAAAGCAACTATTTGTAAAGTCGTCAGTGAACCAATAAGTGAAGAGATTGAAAAGCAGATAACTTTACGTTTGGTAATAGAGCATTATTCTCGTTAGTCCTTTATTATAATTTCTACCCCGATAAAATCGGGGTTCTATTTATTTTATTATGCTTAAGCCTAATTTTTATACCCAAAAAGTTGAAGAAAGAGATAGTTATGGGAAATTTATACTCGAACCCCTAACCCCAAGCTTTGGACAAAGCTTAGGAGTTTCATTACGAAGGGTTTTGTTGTCATCGCTTAGGGGGGCAGCTATAACCAGAGTAAAAATCGGAGAGGTTCCACATCTTTTTTCAACCCTCAAGAGCGTTAAAGAATCTGTTTTAGATATAGTATTGAATCTCAAGAGGTTAAGATTTGAAGCAAGCGGAGAAGGCCCATTTAAAATCAATTTATCATTCAAAGGAGCAAAAAAAATTTATGGTAAAGATTTCGAAGCAGAAGTAAATATTATAAATAAAGATCAATACATAGCCGAGATTACCAATGAAAAAGGAAAACTTGAGATAGAGGCTATTGTAGAACTTGGAATTGGTTATATTTCGTCTGAGGATCGAGAAAAGACAGAGCCGGGATTTATCAACGTTGATGCCTTTTTTTCACCAGTAACAAAGGTTAACTTTAGAGTGGAGGAAGCAAGGGTTGGAAGAAAAAGCAATTTAGACAGGCTCATTTTGGAAATTTGGACAGATGGGACAGTTAAACCCGCAGAAGTTTTAAGACAAGCGGCTGTTCTTTTATCAGATTATTTCAGTTACATTTTCTCTGGTCGAGACACACCAAAACCTAAAGTGGAAGAAGACGAAGAGATGGCAAAAAAAGAGTTGGTCGACCAAAAATTATACGAAGTGATCATCGATGAGCTCAATCTACCATCTCGCGTGATTAATGCGCTTTTGCGTGAGAATATAGAGACAGTTGCTGATCTAGTCAAAGCAGGAAAAGAAAGTTTAACAGATATGAAGGGAGTTGGAAAGAAATCAATCGAGCTTATTGAGGAGGAGCTGAAAAAGATGGGAATAGAGCTTAAATAAAATATCAAAGAGCAAAAATCAAATAGCAAATATACATATTAAATATCAAATATATTTTTATTTTTGCTATGTATATTTGATTTTTTATATTTAATATTTGATATTTTTATGAGGCATAGAGTCAAGAAGATAAAATTTAAGTACGGAAGTGATGCCAATAGAATGTTAGTGCGCAAATTGGCAAGAAATTTTTTAAATAATTCCAGAATTGAGACGACTATAAAAAAAGTAAAAGTCCTAAAACCCGTTATTGAAAAACTTGTCGAAAAAGCGAAGATTGAGACACAAGCTAATAAAAATTATCTTTTAAAGATACTTGCTGATAAAAATCTTGTATTGAGAATGTTTAAAGAGATTGGACAGAGTTTAAAAGATAAGTTAGGTGGATACGTAAGGATAGTAAGATTGGGAGTGCGTCATTCTGACGGCTCAGAGATGGGACGGTTGGAATGGGCATATCCTGTTATAAAATCGGATAAATCAGAAAAGATCGGAAGTCAGAAAAATCGGAAATCAGATAGATCTGACAAATCCGATAAATCAGAAAAATAATTTTGATTTAATCTGGTTTATCTGAAATTTTCTGGTATCTGATTTCTTCCGATACTCTGATCTTTTCCGAATTTTTCTGGATTATTCTCATTTTGTATGGTTCAATTAACTCAGTCGACAAAACCAGTGAGGGAAAAAGAGATAAAAAGAGCTTGGCATCTCATAGATGTAAAAGGAAAAATATTAGGAAGAATAGTTCCAGAAGCGGTAAACCTATTGCAGGGAAAACAAAAGACTAATTATTCAACATATCTTGATTCAGGTGATTTCGTAATCATTATAAATGCCAAGCATATAGTTGTAAGTGGAAAAAAATCTCGGACAAAAATATATACAAGCTATTCGGGATATCCTGGCGGTTTAAAAAGTATTAGATTTGAAGACTTGTTGAAAAAAAATCCCGCTAAAATTGTTCGCCATGCAATTTCTGGTATGTTGCCGAAGAATAAATTGAGAGATAGGAGATTGGCAAGGTTGTATGTTTTTTCTGACGAGAAACATCCCTATGCTGATAAGTTAACCCGTAAACCAGAGCGAAGCTCGGTTTAGGGTTACCCTGTACCGAACTTTGTTCTGGTTCAGGGTAAAAGTCAAATGTCTATGCCTAAAAAAACAGCAAATATCAAATATTATGAGTCCGTAGGAAGACGCAAAGAGGCGGTAGCACGAGTTAGACTGTATATCTTAGGAAAGAGTAACTCTGCTTCTGTTGGCGGGATGAAGATCAAAGCCGGCGAGATATTTGTAAATAAAAAGCCGATTTCTCAGGTTCTTCCGGCTATCCAAGAAAAGAACAGTTATCTTTTACCTTTGAAGCTGACTCAAAACGAAAATCGTTTCGCAGTCGCAATCCATGTAAAAGGAGGAGGAAGAACTGGTCAATTAGATGCGATTGCGCATGGTTTAGCCCGTGCCATTGAAAAAGCAGACAAGGAAACCTATAGACCAATTTTAAAAAAACGCGGGCTTCTTACCAGAGATGCTAGAATAAAAGAAAGAAGAAAAGTTGGCACAGGCGGCAAAGCAAGGCGAAAAAAACAATCTCCAAAGAGATAAAATAAGTATAAAGTATTAAGTATTTAGTATTAAGTATAAAGGTGAAAGTTGATTTTTCAATTATAATTCTTTCCTATAACACTAAAGATCTTACAGAAAAATGCCTTACTTCGCTGTTTAAAATTATTTCAAAAAATAAAGCTATCAGAACAGAGATTATCGTTGTAGATAATGCATCGACCGATGGAACAATAGAGAATCTCAAATTTCAATCCCGATTAAATCGGGATAAAAATAAAAATCTAAGATTTAGATTAATTCTAAATAAAAAAAATCTAGGCTATCCTAAAGGTAATAATCAAGCTCTTAAAATCGCTAAAGGAAAGTATATTTTATTTTTAAATTCTGACGTAATTATAGATGACTTAGACTTTGAAGAAATAATGAGCTACTTAGAAAATCATCCCAGAATTGCTGTTTTGACAGTAAAAGTAAAGCTTTCGGATGGGAATATTGATCCTGCTGCACACCGTGGATTTCCGACCGTTTGGAGTTCATTTTGTTATTTTATTGGCCTCGAAGATCTATTTAAAAACGTGCCATTTGTCAACAGAATATTTGGACGATACCATCTCCCTCACCTTAATCTTAGAGAAATTCACGATATAGACTCGCCAAGCGGAGCTTTTTATCTGACAAAAAAAGACATTTTAAAAAAAGTTGGCGGATTTGACGAATCATTTTTTATGTATGGAGAGGATCTTGATTTATCTTTTAGGATTAAAAAACTTGGCTATAAAATAGTCTACTATCCAAGGTTTGAGGTTTTACATCTCAAATCTGCTAGTGGTCTAGAAAAAAAAGATCCCCATACTAGATTAGAGGCTAGGTATCACTTCTTTGAAGCTATGGAAATTTTTTATAAGAAACATTATGAGAAAAAACATAACAAACTAATAAATAATATGATTTATTTTTTTATCAAGGTATTAAAAAACATAGGTTAATAGTTTCACGGCTTGTCATTCCCGCGAAAGCGGGAATCTATCCTGATTTTCATCAGGACAAGTTTAATAGATTCCGCATCAAGTGCGGAATGACATTTGAAAATAATGTACAAGATCGGAATTGATGCCAGACTTTATAATCAGACAGGAGTCGGGGTTTATCTTCGCAATCTTCTTTATTATTTAGAAAGGCTGACGAAAAACTACAGCCAATTTTTTATTTATTTGACGCCTGATGTTTATGATAAAGTGCGCTTCAAAAGTAAATATTTTGTTAAACAATTGGTAGATTATCGCTGGCATACTTTTGCTGAGCAGACTGGATTTGCAAAAAAACTTTATCAAGATAACCTCGATTTAGTCCACTTTACATATTTCAGCTATCCGATATTATATAAAAAAAAATTCATTGCAACTATTCATGATACTACTCCGCTATTTTTTAAAACCGGTAAAGCCTCAACTAAAAACCCCTTTTTATATGAAATTAAGTTTAGAGCATTCCAATTTGTTATTTCTCAAGAAGTAAAAAATGCAGTAAAAATAATAACGCCTTCAAATACAGTCAAAAATCAACTCGTTGAGTTATATGGAAAATCATATGAGAATAAAATCGAGTCGATTTATGAAGGAGTTGATTATGAACTGATAAACCAAAGTAATTCCCGCGAAAGCGGGAATCAAATTAAATCAGGATTACTGATCAAGTCAGGAATGACAAAAAAAT
>JACQRR010000068.1 GCA_016206365.1 Candidatus Roizmanbacteria bacterium
ACACAACATGGTAGATCAGTTGAAGTTACCGAAGATCATAGTGTTTTTATTCTTGATATGAAAAAAGCTGAAATTGTTGCAAAAAGAGCAAAAGAAATTACTTTAGACGATTTTATTGTTTCGACCAATAATATTCCTAATATAAAAACTATTAAATATATTGACTTACTTGATTATTTCAAAAACCTAAATACTTATGTTTCCAATTTTTCTCAACAAAATTTAAAAAACGTAAAAAATTGGGACTACCGTTGGCAATATAAATCTAGAAATTCCTTACCTATAAAATATTTAACATATCACAATCTTAATAAAGAAAATCTTCTAATAGGAATTCCACAGTCTAAAAAAATACCCGCAAGAATAATAATAAATGAGGAATTATGCCGGTTAATCGGTTATTTTATCGCTGAAGGATCATATTTAAACGGATTAATTTTCTCATTTAATAGTAAAGAAAAAGATTTAATTGATGATGTTATTAATATAATAAAAAGCCAATTTAATTTAGAATCAACCATAATTAATTTAAGAGATTCTTCTATTAATATTGAAGTTTCATCAAAAAACCTTGAGATTGTATTTAGAGAAATATTTGAAATAAAAAAAGGTGCAAAAAATAAAAGGATTCCTTGGTTTTTATATCATACCAGTGATGAATGTGTTAAATCATTTGTCTATGGATATACAAGAGGTGATGGCTCAATAAAAATATTAAAAGATAATACTGATAGAATTGATGTAACAAGCGTCTCAAAAGAATTACTTAATGATTTTCAATATCTTTTATCAAGAATTGGGATTAGTGCTTCTTTTTATCGGAGAAATAAAGCCAATAGGAATAAATTAATAAAACAAGCAATAACCTCCAATTATGAAAATTATTCTCTATGTTTTGGCGGATATGGATATAAAAATAAGACTATTATTAAACAGAACTTAAAAGAAAGAAATAATTTTGTCGACCAAATTCCTTTACTCCCAATTTTTAGGAAATATATAAGTATCAGTAAAAATCAGCAAGTAATATCTAAAAAAAGACTTAAAAAATATCTAGATCCAAACTCTAAACTTTACACATTGGTAGCTAGTAATTTGTCTTATTTAAAAGTTAGAAAAATTGAAGAAATAAATTACGATAAAGATCAATATGTTTATGATTTTTCCGTTCCTAATAAAGAAAATTTCTATGGAGGTTTTCTAGGTATGTTTTTGCATAATACCATGGGTGAGGGAGGAGCCGTTATAACAAACAATCCACTTATTCACATGGCGATTCGACAGTTCCGCGATTGGGGACGCGATTGTTGGTGTGATACGGGAAAAGACGATACTTGTCGTAGGCGGTTCGGTTGGAAACTGGGAGATCTGCCTTTTGGCTATGACCACAAATATAGTTATTCTCAAATTGGTTTTAACTTAAAGCTCACTGATTTTCAAGCGGCAATAGGAGTCGCACAACTTAAAAAACTTCCCTACTTCATAAAAAAGAGAAAAGAAAATTTTAAAAAATATTATGATTTTTTTAATAAACTTAAAACGTATTTTATTTTATTGAAGACTTATCCTAAGGAGGATCCATGTTGGTTTGGTTTTCCGATTGTGGTGAGAAATGGCGCACCTTTTAGCAGAAATCAGTTGACTGAATATTTAGAAGCCAATAAAATCGGAACCCGCAATGTTTTTTCTGGTAATTTGCTTAAGCACCCAGCTTATAAAGATATAAATTGCAAGATCGTGGGAAAATTAAAAAACGCTGATCATATTCTCAACGGAGCCTTTTGGATAGGAGTCTTCCCAGAAATTGACAATGCTAGGATTAATTACGTTAAGTCAATAGTCGAGAGATTTCTTAATAAATATTCTTAAAAAGATAATATCAAGAAATAGCTGGAGCTGGCGGATGGTGTTCTTTTGCAGATCTTCTTGATTTTTGACCATTTCCTTTCTGCCAAGGATATAGTTTATCCGATGCTTTTAAGTGTTTTGGAGGATTGGGATCTACCCCGCGATTATAGATGTGTTTTTTTAAAATATCATTATAAGCATAAGGACTATCAATCATATCGATAAACAGCGGTCTATCTTTTTTGACTGCCTTTATTAATACCTCGCCAGACATAATTTCCCTACTTGATAGTTGTCCTTTCAGAAGCGGAATCGCCAGATAGACTTCGTCACCCGTGATGATATGTCCTATCGGTAAATCCCTCTTTACATAGACACCTCTTACTGTTTCATCGAGATACTGGATTTCTTTTAATGGCGGGACGCGTTTCATCTCTGTAGACCCTCCACACATCTCTTTGGCTTTCCAATAGGCTTTAAACCAACTGTCAATCTGTTGTGGTGATGAACAGTATGGTGAAACAGGGATACCGTCTTTATCAATATCAATATGTCTTTCAAAGGTCCTTGCTCCCTTAGCATAAGCAATTATCATAGATGATTCCCAATTGTGATATTCATGTGTGGAAAGACCAATTACATGCCCAGGATACCTTTCTTTTAGAAAATCGATTTGGTTTAGTTCTAGTTCTCCGTCTTCAGAGGGATAGATAGAAACACAGTGATTGAGCGCAAGGGGAATATTTCTGTTTTCAAAAAACTTGACCAGATCATCCATATCTTTTAAAGATGAACCACCCGTTGAGGCGATAACCGGCTTTTTTGTTTTGGCAATTTTTTCTATTAAAAACCAGTCGTTTAATTCAGAACTGGCTAATTTTATTACTTCAATACCGAGTTCGACACATTGATCAACAGATCTTTCATCAAAGGGTGACGACATTGGAATACAGCCGCTTTTTCTTGTTGCCTCGACGAGAGTAGCATACTGATTGTTGGTCAACTGAGTGGCAAGTGTTTTTTTTATGTATCTAACATCTACTCTCTGGTGGTAATCTTTATGAATAAGAGTTTCAACATCTCTAAACTGGAATTTAATTGCAGCTCTTACGCTATTGAAGCGAACAATCTTTGAAAAATCGCTTATTATTTTTAGACCTCTGTTTACATCACCCCAGTGGTTGTTTGCAATCTCGAGAACAAAAAGATCTTCGAAAATTTTGTTTTGGTTCATGGAAGTAAATAGCAAAATAGTAGTAAATCTTGCTTTAAAAATCAATAGGAATATCTATCTCTTATTGTATCAAGAAATCGATCGCCTGGTGTACGCAGCCTATGGGAGAATTTGATGCTCCAGGTAAAAGGAAAGGAGGAGCTGCTGGATCTGCTTTTTTTTGACAAAAATCTACAGCATTGGTGAAACTAAAAGGAAAACTTGTTAATAGCCCCCGATCGTTTCCTTCGGGCAAATCACCAAAGGTGGCCACCTGCTCAAGTTTAATCCGAAGTAAATTGGTAACTGTTTTTACCGCCGTCACTTTTCCATCTTCACGTAGCTTTTTGACAATGTGAATATCAACATCCCCCACTATTACCTGAAACTTGTTAGGATATTTTCTCTCTAAAGTATCTGACAGATCTGAAATTAAAGACTCATTTCTTTTCTCGTTTAATAGTTTAACTAATCCAACCTTAGCTTTTTCAGTAAAAACACGACCTTTATATTTACGACATTGTTCGAAAAATTTAGTAGGTATAAAACCATCCCAGTTTTGAGATATTATTTTACGGTAGGCTTCCAATCCTTTAATGTGTAGGGCATTAGGCTGAATATTTAATTTTTCTACAATATCATCATAAAGCTCTAAAATAGACTTAATATCTTTAGACGTGAGACCATGATCGTAGATTGGATTAGGTTGACCATTGGTAAGTTCGTAAAGCATTCTTCCATTTCCTTCAGCTAAAAAAAATCTACTTCTTAAAGATTGCCTCGCACTTTGTGAAAAATGAGGTAGAAAAGTTCTGATGGCAGTAGCCCCTCTGGCAGTGGTTATAATGATGGTATAGCGTGTGAGTGTTTTTTTTATTAATTCAATGGCGCGGTTGTCTGTAAAATCCGGATAATATCTGCTTCTTAAAGTTTCATCATAATCAGCGGCAATAAGTCCTAACTTTGGTTTTACTTCCTCAAGATTCTGTTGGCCAAGTTTTTCCAGGTAGTTCATATTGCTTTTTCTACTTTTATATTATAGTATTTCAAATATTTCAGTAAGCAGATCATGAAAAATAAAATTAAGGTTTCCGATTATATTGTTAGATTTATTGAAAAAATTGGGGTTGAGTATGTCTTTCTTATCTCTGGCGGCGGCTGTATTCATCTTATCGATTCGGTTGGCAAAGCAAAAAAAATAAAGTTCGTCTGCAATCATCACGAGCAAGCCTGCGCAATTGCGGCGGAGGGCTACGCAAGGATTACCGGTAAAATCGGAACGTGTATTGTTACAACAGGTCCGGGAGCAACTAATGCAGTGACTGGAGTCATGGGGGCATGGTTAGATTCTGTGCCGATGTTGATAATTTCAGGACAGATCAGACGAGAAACAATCGGTGCTGGCAAAAGGCTTCGACAGCTTGGCGATCAGGAGATCAACATTGTTGACATCGTGAAGCCAATTACCAAGTATGCAGTGATGGTGAAAGATCCTTACGATATTCGCTACCACCTAGAGAAAGCCACATACTTGGCGTCCCACGGAAGACCCGGCCCTGTCTGGATAGACATTCCACTTGATATTCAAGGTTCATACATCGATGAAAAAAAATTAAAAAAATTTAACACTTCCGAAGTAAAACTTCCCTTCGAAACTGATAAGAAAAAATTGAGAAAAGTTGTTTCGTTGGTTATCGAGAAATTGAAGGGTTCAAAACGACCGGTTCTTTTTGCTGGGAACGGCGTTCGTTATGCAGGAGCAGCAGATCGACTTATGGAAATGATAAGACTGCTAAAAATCCCTGTTCTTACAGGATTTGCCAGCCTTGATCTGGTCTCTCCCAAAAATCCCTATTCGGCGGGTAAACCGGGAACGATCGGACAGCGAGGAGCTAATTTCACTTTGCAAAATTCCGACTTTCTACTGATTATTGGAGCGCGCTTGAATATTAGGATAATAGGCTACAATTTCCCAAGTTTTGCCCGAGCCGCCTATAAAATCATGGTAGATGTAGATAAAGAAGAGATGAAAAAAAGAACTCTCAAGATAGATTTGCCATTAAACTTCGACGCAAAAGATTTCATCGATGAAATGATCAGACAATTAAAAATCAAGCAGCTAAGATTGAATACATCAGAGTGGCTGGAAAAAATCAAATATTGGCAAAAAAAATATAAAACTGTATTGCCAGAGTACTGGAAAGAAAAAGAATACGTTAATCCTTACTGTTTTATCGAAACGCTGTCTAAGTTTATGGGATCGAAAGATGTGTTGGGATTAGCAGATGCGACGGCTTCTATTTGCACCTATCAGGCTCTAGATTTTCCCCAAGGCGCTCGCGTTTTGACTAGCTCCGGATCGGCCCCGATGGGTTATGGTTTACCTGCCTCTATTGGAGCCTGCTTTGCTCGCGGAAAGAAAAAAACAATTTGTCTTGAGGGTGACGGGAGTATTCAAGTCAACATACAAGAACTTGAGACTTTAATTAATCACAAATTACCGATTAAATTATTTCTTTATAGTAACGGAGGGTATGTTTCAATTCGATTGACACAAAAAGGTTTATTTGAAGGAAGAATTGTTGCCTCAAGTCAAGACAGCGGCGTTGGAATCCCTAATATGCTAAAAATTGCCAAAGCCTACGGTTTCAAAACAGAAAGGATCAACAATCATGCCGAAATGGAGAGAAAAATAAAAAAAGTTTTATCCACTCCTGGTCCAGTATTTTGTGAAGTTATGGTATCGCCTGATCAGGGCTTTTGGCCTAAAGCCGCATCAATGAAATTGCCAGATGGTTCGTTTGTCTCACGTCCTCTGGAGGATATGGCGCCATTTTTATCGCGAGAGGAATTAAAGGAAAATATGTTGATTCCTCTCTGGAATAAGGTATAGTAATAAGGTATGAAAAAGAAGGTTCTCATCCTTGGCTCGTCTGGATTTATCGGAAAAAATCTATCGGAGGCATTTAAAAACAAATATTATCTTCTTTCACCCGGTCACTCAGAATTAGATCTTACCGACGAACCGTCTGTATCTTTTTATTTTCGATCTCATCCGGTTGACGTCGTGATTAATGCCGTAGTGGTTGGCGGAAGTCGAAAGGAAGAAAAAGAAGAAAATGCTTTTAGGAATAATCTTTTGATGTTTTTTAATATCGTCAACAATAGCAGATATTATAAAAAACTTATTCATTTCGGCTCGGGAGCAGAATATGGCAAAAGAAGACCTCTAATAAAGGTGAGCGAAGATAATTTTGGTACGCCAATACCCACAGATGATTATGGATTTTTTAAATATGTCTGTTCAAAATACATAGAGCGTTCGGATAAGATAGTTAACCTGCGGATTTTTGGACTTTTTGGAAAATATGAAGACTATCGCTATCGTTTTATCTCAAACGCAATCTGCCTAAATCTATTAGGCAGGCCAATCAGCATGAATCAAAATGTGTTTTTTGATTATGTCTTTATCGATGATTTTACAAAAATTGTTGAACATTTTATAATTCATAAAACAAAAAACAAGTTTTTCAATATTGGTACTGGAAAGAAAATTGACCTTCTAACTATAGCAGAAAAAATCAACTCCATCGCAGACAAAAAATCCGCAATTATTATCAGAAAGGCCGGGTTGAATAATGAATATAGCTGTGATAACAAAAGATTATTAAAAATGCTTAACGAATTTAAATTTACTCCTATTGATGAGGCAATAAGAAAGCTTTATGCCTGGTATAAAGAAAATTTGCCAACAATAAAGTTGTCCTCATAGAATATGACAATGAGAAAATGCCCGATGTGCGAATCTACAGACAGCAAGTTAATCTATAAACAGAAATATTCGGCAAGTTTTAGTCAGCGCATATCTACCTGTTTAAAGTGCGGATTTGTCTTTGTAACAAATGTCAAACAGCAAAAATTTTTCAACAAATTTTATAAAGATATGTCAATATATGAGCAAACACGGGATGAAGCTTTTCATATCGAATCGGCAAAGATCATCAACGATTACGCAAAAAAAACTGATCGTATCTTAGATGTTGGATGCTCTATCGGTCACCTGCTTTATCTTCTTAAGCAGAATAAATACAAGAATTTATCTGGCTTCGATCCTTCTCCCTCATGCTGCTTAGTAGCAAAAGAAAAATATAATCTTAACATTGGGACAGCAACTATTGATTCGTTTCAACCTAAAAAGAAATATGATTTTATTATTCTGGCGACAGTATTGGAGCATCTTGTGAATCTATCTGATTCTCTGCAAAAAATTAGATCGATGCATTCAATAAATGGCAAGGTATTTATCAGCGTCCCCAATGCCTCCCAAGCTTACGAGAAAGTCGAGGAACCTTTTTATGAATTCTCACCCGAGCATATAAATTTTTTTTCAACCTGGTATATCAATAAGTTAATGGAAGGATATACCTGTCTTTACCTTCGATCCGATCCTGTTGTCATTTATTCGGTCTGGAAAAAAAGCGAAGTTCTAAAAAGTAATATTGAAAGATATATTACAGAATCAAAGACAAAACTTTCAATAATTAAAAAAATAATCCAAAGATTGCCTAATAAAATTATCGTTTGGGGCGCAGGAGCATTGACTAAAAGGCTTCTCTACTCGACAAATCTTAAGAAAAAAATCTTTAAGTTCGTGGACAAAAATGCTAACTTGGCTGGAACAAAAATTGAGGGTATAGAGGTTTTATCTCCAGATCAACTCGTAAAATACAAAAACCCAATCCTCGTATCCTCTTTTAAATTTAAAAAAGAGATTATTGATCAAATTAAGGAAATGGGGTTAAAAAACTCAATAATAACGTTTTAATTACAAAGAAGATGCTAAAAGAACTGACCAATCTACTTTCTAAATCAAAAGATTATTACTTTTCTCTTTTAAATAAAAAATACGGAATTTTTGACTTTCGAAAGTTTGTCATACTTTTTGGAGCAGCTAAAATGGCTAAAGTATATATTGATTTGTGTAAAGAAAACAAGATACGCGTGACTTTCTTATCTGACAACAACAAAACTAAGGCAGGCAAACTTTTATCCGGTTTCAGAATTATTTCAATTGAAGACTTGCTTAAATTCTCAAAAAAAACTCAAATTATCATTACCTCGATATATGAGGAAGAGATATTTATTCAGTTAAAAAGTTTAGGCTTTAGCAATGTTTTCACTCACGCTTATTTCTCTTCGGTGTACCCTGAAAAATTCACAAATCCCTATTGGCAAAATTCAATTGCCGAGACAATTAAAAACAAAGAGAAAATAGTTAAGTGCTTTAAACTTTTCAAAGACAAACAATCAAAAAAAACACTTTTAGAACTTATAAGATACAGACTTTTTTTAGAAAGGAATTTTATAAAAAAAATAGCTGAACAACAGACTAAAGAGTATTTTGATAAAAAGATAATCAAATTATCTGGAGAAGAAATTTTTGTCGATGCGGGAGCATATGACGGAGATACGGTCAAGAAATTTCTTAAAATAAGCAAAGGAAAGTTCGCCAAAATTTACGCATTTGAACCTGATGCCTGGCTTTTTAAAAAATTAAGGCAGTCTGTAGAAGATTTCGCTGATAAAAGAATTGAAGTTTTAAGATTAGGCTTGGGTAAAAAGGAAGAAAGATTGAGATTTACCAACGATGCAACGTTGGGATCAAGAATAGGTGAGAAGGGTGAGATTGTAATAAAAGTAATGCCACTGGATAAAATTCTTGACGAAAGGCGCGTGACATTTATCAAATATGATATCGAGGGATCAGAATACAATGCCCTATTGGGAGCCAAAAATATAATAAGAAGATACAGGCCTAAGCTTGCTATCTGTGTTTATCACATGACTGCTGATTTCTGGAGGATTCCTTTACTCATCAGAAAATTCAACTCAGAGTATAGATTTTATTTGCGCCATTATAGTCATTTTTTATACGGTACTGTTTGTTATGCGGTATAATTTAAAAAAAATGCAAAACAAAAAAAAGCTCATCTCCGTCGCCATCCCTTGTTTTGAGGAAGAAGAAAACATTCTGCCAATGTATCAAACCTTAATACAAATTATAAAAAAAGACAAAAAATACGATTATGAATTTGTCTTTGCAGACAATGGAAGTACAGACAAAACAAAAGATTTGATAATTCAACTCACCTTAAAAGATAAAAAAGTGAAGGGAGTTTTTTTGTCGAGAAATTTTGGCCCCGAAGCATCTACTCAAGCAGCTTTTGATTTTTCAAGAGGCGATGCGGTAGTTGGCATTGCCTGTGATTTTCAGGAACCGCCTGGACTGATACCACAATTTATAAAAAAATGGGAGGAAGGATATGAAATGGTTATTGGAGTTCATTCCAAAATTCAGGATAATGTCTTGATGACAATTACAAGAAAGATTTTTTACAAAATATTCAAAAAAATTTCTAACATAGATATTCCGATCAATGCTTCAGGTTTTTGCTTGTTTGACAGAAAACCCCTAAAGGCGCTTCAAGCTCTACCCGAAAAGTATCGATTTTTTCGAGGTCTTCGTGCCTGGATTGGTTTTAAGACCGCTTATATAAATTATGAAAGAAGATATAGACTGAGGGGGAGAAGTTCTTATAGTTTTTTTAATTATATCAATCACGCGGAACGAGGCATTTTTGGCTTTTCTTATCTGGTGCTTGATCTGATGATCTATGGTGGATTTATCCTCGTTATTTTTTCTTTTATTTTTGTGGCTTGGTATTTATTCATGGTATTGGTGATTGGAAATCCTATACGTGCATCAATTCCGCTGATGTTAACTATAGTTTTCTTCGGTGGTGTACAGCTTTTGTCGGTTAGTATAATAGGTAAATATATTCAGGTGATCGTGGAGGAGACTAAAGCAAGGCCGATTTATATAGTGACAGAAACACAAAATATAGAGCCAGCCCCAAAAGGATAGACACGCTTATAATAAGTCCAAAATATACATAACTTTGAGGTCGAAAAAAAAGCGTCATATTTATATCGTAACTTCCGTCTTTATTTTTTTTACATTTGTATATCTGGCAGATTTTTTGAGGATCTAGGTAAAAAGAATTCAAACCTGCGTCATTTTTAAAATGATCTATGTCCGACAAGAAATAGTTCTCTTCTGTGGGGACCTTAAACCAAGCGAACTGCCCTACTCTTATTTTCCAATCAGGATGGAAGTTTTCGGAGAAATTGAGATAGAAAGGTGTTTTGCTCTGACTTAAAAAAATTGTATATTTGGTCGGACTGATAAAATTAAAGCTAATTTTCTGATACGGAATATACTCATTTACTGTTTCTTTTTTCAAGGTTATATATATGTGTGGACGATATTTCGGGTTTTCAAAAAGATCTAATTTCTTAAATCCGGCATCGATTTTTTTTAAGAATTTTAGATTTTTAACGGCGTTTAAATACATTTCTCTTTTTCCCATGTAATTGAAGAAATCATCGGTATTAGCTGGGTCATCTATAGGAACAATTAAATATTTAATGGACGAGACATCAAATAAATAACTGTCAGTTTGAGTAAACACGCTTAGAGTGTTGCTTGCAAAGAATTTCTGCCAGTCGTATGCTACTATATCCCAGCTGCTTATCTTAGGATGAAGATCGGAGTATACACCCCAATGAGAAGGATGTGGTACCCAAAGAATCCTAAAAAATTCGTCCTGTTTCCAGATATAGTCTTTGAGAGTAATATACTCTTCTGGAATTTGTCGGGGTTTAAACATATAACCAAGCTCACCAGTTAGAATTGGTTTTGCGTTCCAGAGAAAAATAAAAGCAATAAAGGTAATTATTAGCAAAGCCTGCATTCCTAAAGCCCGAATCTTTATGTATTTTGCTATACCGGTAGCAAAAGCGCCCAGAAGTATGCTGTATCCAAAAGCAATATAGAAATAAAATTTTGTCGATTCTCTAAAAGCGTTAAAGCCGGGTAGATTGGTGAAAAGCCATTTATACACGTCTTTAAAAGGCGTTGCCTCCTGCTTTGTGAGAAATATTCCTAAAAGGGATAAGATAGCGAAAAAAGGAACGTACTTATTTCTTTTTAAGAAGTATAAACCTAAAAAGGCAGCAATGGGGATGAAAAAAAATTTATAACTGAAATGGTTAGGCGCCGGTTTATCAAATGATTGTCCTGTCCAAAGATTAAAAAATAAAATCAAAGAATTTATCAAGTTAACGTTTTTCTGACCAATGAGTGGCCGATCAAATGCTGTATTACTGGTGAGCGATCGAACTGAATTTAGTCCTACAATAAAATATGTGTTTAAAAGCAAAACAAGTATGATAATTGATGAAAAGATTATGCCGATCTTTATTAGGACTTTAAGTGATCGTGAGACTTCAATGATAAAAAAATGATAAAGTGTGTATAGAGCAAGGATCCAAACAACCATATAAAATATCCTGAATTCATAAAAGCTAACTATATAACTAAGAAGCGAGGTGATAATTATATAAATAACCCCCTTTTTTCTAAGAGTGACAATGTAAAAAAGAATAACGATGGGTGCAATTGCTGTGGCGATGCTTAAAGTGAGAATACCGGATCGACCGATTATAAAAGGAACATTGAATAAATACACTATAGCTGACAACAGGGCACCAATTCTTGAGCGAAGAATGTAATAGCTCAATAAATACATAAAAATTGGAGTAAATATAGCTATAGGCCAGAGGGCTAATAATCTTTGGCTGATCACAGGGTGTATTCCTAACTGGTTTAGGATTCCGGCCAAAAATAAAAAAGGCCAAAAAGAAATGCCGATGTTTAGAGAGCCAAAGGCAACATTGTTATACCATATTTGTGGTAGTGCAATAAATTCTTTTATTTTTTCTGCAAAATCTAAGTAAGAATCCCCCCAGACAATAGGAGAAAAATTAAAGAACCAGTTATGGTGGACTATTGTCGTCAACGTTAATAAAAGTAGTATTGCTAGATAATGACGTTTAAGCTTCGATACCATTGTCGATAATATATAATATTAGTTGTTTTTGTTAACAACTTAAATAGTTAATATATTTTAAGACAAATGTTGGAAAAAAACAGGATTAAAAAATCAAATATTACTTTTCTCATCTTCGCCTTTAACGAGGAAAAAAGAATTGAATATCCAGTAAAGTGCTTTCTCCCTTACGGAGACGTTTTGATTATTGACAATCTTAGTACAGATAGGACTTGTGAAATTGCGAAAAATTTAGGAGCTAGTGTAATTAGGTTCAGACGGGAAATTGGGACTTTTGCTGAAACACCAGAAGTCGTTGATCGTATATATAAAAATGTAAAGACAGACTGGGTTTTTTGGGGAATGGCTGATGAGATGGTGCCAAAAACCTGTTTGGAGCTATATAAAAAAATAGCATCAGAGAATAAATATAAGGTCGTCGTACAAAAGAAAAAGACTCTGTTATTTGACGAAAAAAGTGAATTTTTACCGTGTGATATTACTGTCAATTTTTTTAGAAAAGACTCAATCGATTTTAGAAATAACAGAATACATCAGACTGGAAAATTTGCGAAACATGTAAAGCCGGACGAAATTCTTTATCTCCCGCCAATAGATGAGTACTCTGTATATCATTTCTCAAACTACATTACCGAAAATCTGGTGAGAAATTTTAATATCTACACGACAGAACATGCCAAAAATATATCGCACAAAAATCTTGAGATAAGAATTATTCTTGAACCCATGATAACTTTTGTTACCCATTATCTACAAGGTGGTGCCATTTGGCGGGGAATTAGAGGATTAATCGTATCTTTGCAATATAGTTATTATTCCTTCTTAGCCTTAGTTAAGGCCTATGAATTAAAATATAATATAAATCTTATCACCCAAGAGCGAAACTTTGCGGTAGTAAAGAAAGAGCTTCTTAAGACATCACCAAAATCCTCCCTTTTTAAACGTATTCGTGCTAATCTTTGGATTTATTTTCTCTCAAAAGTGCACAAATACTATAAATTCAGGAAGTAACATCTGTTTTCGATATTTCAATAAGGTAATGGCAACTGCCAAATAATAAGAAAGATAAAGCTTCTGGGAGATTAAAATTAAATTTTTTGATACTGACAATTTTGGTTCGCAGTCCGATATCTGGAAAGTAGCGTATGATCTTAAAATTTATTCCCTCTATCGAACTCAATAATCTTTTTAGTTCTTCCCTGTTTCTTAAAATTTCATTGCCAAAATCTTTTGTGGGATAGCTGTCCGAAGGCACACTGTGGATCATTTTATTTGTATAAGGCAGCAAATTTTCAATTATTTTTACGAAATCTTCGTCCTTAAAATGTTCCATAAGACCTTGGGAATAAATCATATCATAGCGGTTTTTTTTTAATTTTAGTCTTTTAATATTTTCTTTTTTTGTCAGATCGCATAAGAAGTAATCACTTATTTTATTTTTGTATTTTGTTTTAAGAAAGGCAATAATTTTTTCATCGTTATCCAAGACTGAAATTTTCGCGGAAGGCATGATATAGCTTAGTGCTATTGAGTGATCTGCGGGACCGCAACCTATTTCAAGGAGGTTTTTGGGTAGTAGACTGACAAGGCGAAGCAAATAAGGCCAATGTAAAAAAAGGTTAGAAACTGTGATGGTCTTATTTTTTTTGTAATAGTCAAACCAACTTTTTTGCACCTTTAAATTAAACTATTGAAAACTTTTAAATACTCTCCGGCTGTTTTTTTCCATGTGAATCTCTTGACAAAGTAAAAATTTTTGTTCACCAATCTTTCTCTCTCCTGTCGAGTCAGAGATAATATTTCGATCATCTTATCAGCAATATTTTTTTCATCATAAGGGTTTATGAGCCAATCTTTGTTTGGCATAAGTTCGGGGAGAGAACTCGTATTTGAGGTTATTACAGGACAACCCGAAGCCATTGCCTCAAGGACCGGAAATCCAAAACCTTCATAATAAGAAGGATAAACGAAAAATTCCGCATTCTGATAAAGGTTAGCCAATTGTTTTTTTGTGGCATAACCAAAAACTACAACAGAGTTTTTAAGACCAAGCGTTTCTATAATTTTTTTTAATTTTATTCCCTCTACCTTTGAAATAAAACCCGCTATTATAAACTTAAGATTGTCAAATTGTTTTTTGTATCTATGCATAATTTTTAAAATACGATAGATGTTTTTTCTTTCTGGGTGGGTAGTGAGCGCAAGAAAGTATCTATTTGGAAAAAGTCGAGGATCGGTATTCTTTTTAGAGAAGATATCATCTACGCCTGGATAAATTACTTTTATTTTGGTTTCATCAACTTTGAAAAATTCGCATATGTCTTTCTTAGAATTGAATGAATCCACAACTATTGCATCAGATTTTTGAATCGAATAGGTAACGAAATTTTTATAGTAGATATTGAATAAAAATTTGTTAAAAGAAAATTTATAGAGAAAATGAACATCATGAATTGTAGTTACGTATTTCACGCTCCCAATTTTTATTAAAGGTATGATGTGTGATGGTCCATGAAAAAGATCGATTCTTTCCTCCTTGATGAGTTTATTTATTAAAAAATTGTCGAATAAAATATTTGTTAAGATATTTTGTGGAAGATTAATTATTTTTGTTTTACCAAGCTTTTTAAAGTTAGACGTTTGGAAAAATATATATTTGTTTTTTGTGTCGAAAGTCTGCAAATAAGTATAAAGTCCTCTGATGAACTTGGGTATTCCTGTTTCGAAATTTTGATAGAGTCTGGAATTAACTCCGATTTTCATAGATTAGTTTGTTACTTTATATACTACAGCTTTATCGTTTTTAAATACTTCTTTGAATAAATTCTTATCAATTAAAGCATCACGATTCGCGAAAATTTTATCGTATCTGGTAATTAAGACATAAGAGGAGTTCCAAGAGTGAAGTTTATCCCAAAGGTTTTTATCAAAAGGGCCATTATTAAATACTCCCATGATCTGCTCATATTTGTAATATTCTTTTTTTGCATTTTCGAAATAAACAGCTTGAAGCGATAACGGTGAGAAGTTGACTTTTTTCATCGCCCAAAGGTTTACAAACCAGGAGGCACTTTCAAAAGGAAAATAAGTCTGATTTACAAAAACAATAGCGTCTCTGTCTTTTGATTTTAAAAAATTCTTGACATCCTCGAGCTCTGTAGCTATCGTCGCATAGGCATTTAATTTGATATCGATAATCGCAAAGTAGTATTCCCATAATCCGGCCATTAAACTCAAAATTAACAAGAGTATTAGACAAACTTTTTTGATGATAGTAAGCAATTCATTTTTCTTCTCCAATATGGTACTTAGGTATCCGGCCATAAATAATCCAAGTCCATAGGTTATAAAAAGTGTTGCATTTTTCGAATATTCGTTTTGCGGCCCTGGCAGTCTCAAAAAATTTATACTTAAAAAAGTTGTAATGATGATTGAAGTAATAAGAGCTAGGCCTGGATTTTCAAAAATCTTTTTGCGAAAGTAAAACATACCCAGTAAACCAATAACAAATAAAGCACCAAGTCTCTCCAAATAAAATAAGAAATAGTAAAAAAAGTATTGTAGGTTTGATTTAATACTGACCTCTTTTATTAATTTGCCAAAGATTGGACTTTTTAAAAAATCAACATACCCAAACCTAAAAGTTTCGCTAAAAGAGTTTTCAAATGTCAAAGGATCACCGGCTCGATTAATAGTTGCTTGAAGAGGAAGAAAAAATATTAAAAAGGCGATTGTGTAAATAAGGACTTTAGCAAAAATCTTGTATTTCTCACTGCCGATCAGCCACTGTCCAAAAAGCAAAAGGGCCAGTGTAATCGCCGCAAACATGTGCAAAGAAAACATGAAAGAGGAGGCATGCAGGAGGGCTAGCAATATAATAAGCTTTAGATTCTTTTTTTGGGTGGTTAGAAGTAATGAAATCATTAAAAAAAATATTCCGGAAGCAAAAAAATGTTGAGGTGTAGTGTCTACTCCGCTAGGAAATAGCTTGAGCACGAGATAATTTACATTATCTTGCGCTGATGCCCAACGAAGTAAATTGCCATTTTTAAACTGGTCTAAGAGGTAGGGAAATTGTAATCCTGATAGATAGCCAATAAGGATTGCAAAAAAAGGAGCCATTTTATTTTGAAAAATTTCTTTTGCGATTCCAGCAAATAAGATAAGAATAATTCCTACGCTCATTGCAGACATGATCGCAAAAATATTAGATATATGAGGCAGAAAAAATAATCCTCCGATAAAAGATGCTGGTAAAAGATAGTAAAAATAATAATATCTCAAAGGCAAATCCTGACTTAATCTAAAGTAACCCACTTGGGGCGGAAATTTCTTGCTGGTGAGAAGAGAAGTGACTATCATATAATGTTTATCGGTGTCAGCTATTACCGATGTACGCCATTTTTTATCTGCTGGTTTTACTTGGACATAACCTAAAAAGACTATAAACATTAAAATTGCGATTAAACTAATTGAGATGACTCCAATTCCTTTCGAAGGAAATAGTTTAAAATTTTTATTTTTTGGGCTCAAAGTTGTTTTTTTATATTTTTGGAGAAAATAAAGAAAGGTAATGGTTGCGGTTGAGATAAGCCAGTAAGAGAAGGTTGAGAATCCAAGATATTGAAAACCAATATTGTAAATAAAAGGCATCACAGTCATTCCCAACCCAAAAGCCATTGCCAGTCCGAACAACCCCGAAACATTTGCCCCGACAATTCTAAGCAAAAATTTTCCTGGAAGATAAAGAAAAAAAAATATAAGCAATGAAAAAAAAGGGAAAAATAAAATGTCTTCGATGACCATATTAAATAGATGATTTTCCTAAAGCCTTTGTAAATATATTATCCCAGTAATATTTTTTTGCAAGATTTGCGCAGTTATGTCGATATTCTTTTAGGATTTTATCGGCTGACAATAAGCCAACAGTTGCCTTGACTAATTCATCTTGATTATCGTTAATGGCTATTCCGCATTTTTTTTTGTCGATTGTGAAGGCAATTGAGGGAACTTTAGTGATGATAGTTGGCAGCCCGGCAGATAAATAAGCTTTCACTTTTCCAGGATCGGTATAACGGACAAAATTATCAGGAGTATCTTCGTAGGGAGCAATGCCTAAGGCGCAGTACGATAGCATTTTCTCTACCTGCTCTTGAGTTTTAATGTATCCGAAGAATGTGATATATTTCTCAACGTTTAATTTTTTAGCCATTTTTTTTAATTCGACTTCATGCTCTCCCGATCCTATGATATCAAGATGAAACTTAGGCAATTTTTTAATAATTAGAGGCATAGCTTTGATGATGAGTTGTACTCCTTGTTTTTTAGTCAGGTTTCCCATGTGAGCGGCAGTAAATCTTTTTATCTTTTCAAAAGGAACTTGTTTTGTTTCAGGATTAGTACCAACGGGAACCGTGATCTGTTTATCTCTAAATTTTTTATCTATTCCGTATTTTGCTCGCTCATAAACCATAATTTCTGATAAATTCCAGACAGAATCGCTGTGCATTACGGCGAGTTTATCGAATTCATGATAGAGGTGATTTAATAGTTTGTTATCAAACCTATTGGGAACATAATCGATTACATAGAATACGACTTTTCTTGTGAGGCCAATTTTTTTTAGGACAAGCGAAACGACGGCGTTTATTCCACCAATTCCAACAATTAGGTCAAATCTCCCATGTTTCACAACCCAATAAAAAGTTAACAGAATGTCTTTTACCGTGTTTATTAGCTGATAGGGAAAATAAATCGGGAAGGAAAGATTCTTTATGAGATTGCCTGGTGAACTGTAGATTCTGCAGTGAGATTTTTTTTCTTTGGCGAAAACAAATGGGTGACCGACGTAAACGAGTTTTTCTACTTTAGCTTTTAGGTAATTCTCCAGAGCCTGACCAGGACCAGTAGCATAGACGTGACTAACGATAGCAATTTTTTTACCCTTTAAATTCATTTATATACCATTTAATAGTTTTTTCTAAACCGTGATCAAGTGAAAATTTGGATCTAAAACCGATTAACTTAAGGGCTTTTGTGTTGTCACTGTTCCTTCTGGGGCTACCATCGGGTTTTGCCGTATCGAAAACGACACCCGTATTTATTTTTGAAATTTTAATGATTTTTTTATTAGTTGGGCGATTGATACTTCTTCCTCGGTTCCTAAATTAATCGGATCAGGGACAGGATATTTTTCGACGGCTTGCATCATTCCTTCCGCTAAGTCTTCGACAAAAAGAAAGGCCCGAGTTTGTTTGCCGCTTCCCCATACTCTGACTGGATTTTCACCAGCAAACACTCGTTTGATAAGAGCTGGTATGACGTGGGAGGTCTGCGGATCAAAATGATCTCGCGGACCATAACAGTTATACGGCCTGACTATCGCTACTTTCATGCCAAATTCTTCTGCGTAGTATTTTCCCAAAAGTTCAGCCATTCTTTTTGCCCAGCCGTATCCACCGTTTGTAGGTTCGGGTTCATCCGCGAATCCTTCAGTTTCCGGAGTTGGAATTGAACAATTTCTCGGGTAGACGCAAGCTGAAGAGACGACCAGGAATCTTTCTACTCCTTCGAGTCTAGCTGCTTCGATAATATTCATTGCAATTGGCAGATTTTTTGCGAGCATGGTTGCTTGGTGGATGCGGTTGTACTCTATTCCAGCGACTTTAGCTGCCAAATTCATAACAATGTTTTGATTTCGACAAGCCTTTCTTGCTGTTTCAAGATCGGAAACGTCGCCTTTTATTATTTTAATTTTATTTATAACTGCTTGTAGATTTTTTTCTTTACCGTTACTTAAATTATCAAGCACCATTACTTTAGAGCCTTTTTTGACAAGTTTTTCGACCAAGTGACTTCCGATGAAACCAGCGCCACCCGTGACCAAAACTTTTTTATTTTTCCAAAAAGATTTTTTCATTGAGCAAAAATTTTAATAATTAGCTTCATCTCTGTCTCGGTTAATTCTGGGTTATTACCGAAATAAAGTCCTTGTTCATGGATAAGTTTGGCATTGGAGTTGCCTAAGATTTTTTTAAATATGGCTTGATGTTTGGCAAAAAACGGCTGTTTTGTCATGTCTCCTCCAACAATTGGCCTTATCTCGACTTTATTCTCACACCTTCTGACAAGCTCATCGCGAATTTTTACCGACCGACAGATTACTGGTACAGCAAAATTGGAGAGAAAATCGATATGATCATACTTAATCGGGAGAAATTTTTTTGTATTGCTATAAATGGGGATTGCCATTTTTATGAAATTCTTCTGTCTTTTTTTAATAATTTCGTCGATATATTTAAGTTGAACACTGCCCAAAAAACCGGCTATTTCCGTTGATCTAAAATTATAACCCAAGTCGTAAAAAGTATAACGCGAATAAAAGGTTTCATTGACTTTGAATTTATTGCGAAGTTTATTTTGTCTGGACAAACTCAAATTTCTGTCCCAACCGTGAGCCCGAACCATCCTAAGCATAGTAGCAAGAGCTTCACTGTCGGTGCAGACTGCTCCACCTTCAATAGTTGACATATGATGACCAACATAAAAAGAAAAGCTGCTGGCAAGACCAAAATTTCCTAACTTTTCTCCCTTATAGACTGTTCCTAAAGATTCGCAGTTGTCTTCAATCAGGATGATCTTTCTTTCGAGGCAGAGTTTTTTAATTTTATCGATATCGTCACAAAAACCAAGCAAATTGGTTAAAAACGCCATTTTAATTGGATATTTATCTAAAATCTTTGTCAAAGTTCGACTCGAAACGTTAAGTGTATCGAGCTCAACATCAATAGGAACAGCTTGTAGTCCCAACTCAAGAATAGGCATCGCGTTAGTTGACCACGTGAGGGCTGAAAAGGCAACCAGTTCACCCTGTTTTATTTTCCCTAGATTTAAAAGCGACTGGATAATTGCTAGATTGGCAGAGCTTCCGCTGTTAACCATAACGCAATGTTTTCCGCCTTGATATTTGGCAAAATTTCTCTCGAATTTTTTGCATTCAAGTCCAAAGCTTAAAATTTTGGCCGATTTTATGAATTTAATTAGCTCTCTTTTTGTTTTTTCCTCTTTGTAAAAAGTAGACTTAATAAGTTTTATCACGTGGATTTTTGAGGATTAATTTAAATATGCCAAAGATAATAGCAGAATTAAAAAGCAAAGACAACAAAAGCGAGATATTATAAAGTGATGCCGGTCGGAATATAGGATTTGGGTCAAGGTTGTTAGGACATTTTGAACCGATAGCGTAAAAATTTAAAATAAAGGTTTGTGAGTTGCATAAATTCCAGTAAGGCGAATAATTTTTAGAAAAAATATATATATAATCAGATCCAACGCCACTTTAAAAAACAAAGACAAAAAA